>JAESQI010000141.1 GCA_016765255.1 Robiginitomaculum sp.
ACGAGGTCTGCGCCGTCGTCGTGATCGAATAATGCGGCGTTCACAGGTTTACTTAGCATTGGGCCGTCTAATAGCACTTTGACGTAATCTAGCGGCTCATCACCGTCTTTGGTTTCTTTCCATGCCACGCCGAAGTCGCTGCGACCTGATTTGATGAAATAGTCGGGACTGTCTTCGTTCTTTTTATTGTCGTTGGCGATGAATTTGACTTTGTGGGTCATGCTGAGCGTGGTGATTGTACCTTCATAACCGGTTTTTGTTTGTTTAAATGTACCTATATTTGCCATGATATTCTCCTAAATTGGCTTTGGTGAAACAGTATTAAGCCAGCTCGCGCTTAGCTTTCTTAAATCCGTGATCACTGGCAAGAAAGCCGGCCAGCATGGACGGGACAAGCGCATTTACGGGCTGTTTCTCACCGTAAGTTTGCTCATAGATTTTTGCATAAATTTCCAGATCACCCATAAGGTTAGGCGGCAATGCCACCGTTATTTTTGCAGGTTTCATATCTGGTAGTTTTGCGAGTTTTAAATTCGGTTTTGACATAGTTGTCTCCTATGATTACTTTCAAGTTTTAATTTCAAATTTTGGGAAGTCTTCGAACACCCATTTGTTTTTGAGAGTGTAGTAAATTGTATTGAGTAGTTTTCTTGCGGTAGCGATGATGGCTTTGCCTACACCCCGCGTTGATTTTATGTGCTCGTAGAACTTATGGAGATACGGGCTATAACGTTTGGCAACCAGTGTGCATTGCACCAAAGTCGTTCGGGCGATTTTATTGCCACGTTTGGTAATGCGCCCAACCCGATGGCTATCATTGGATTGCGATACACGCGGCGTTATCCCAAAGTATGCGGCCAGTTTGCCAGTTTTTGCAAAGTCTTTGATGTCCCCGATCGTGCAGATAAACACCGCAGCAGACAATGGCCCGATGCCCTTGATACTGATCAGATTGTCATAACCCGGCAGTGTTTTGGCAAAGCGGGTAATTTCTTTTTCTAGCTGCTTACAACCCGTTTTAATACTGTCAAGCTGGGCAGAAATGACCTCCAGTTCAACCTGCTCAAGCGCAGACCAATCATGGCTTGCGACATTGCGCGCAAAGCCCACACGAGAGGTCAACGCCTCTTTTTTGACTTTGATACCGTGACGGTTAAACATACCATGGGCTTTGTTCAGAAGCGATATACGCAACTTTACCAATTGATCACGGGTCGCAATCAGGCTGGAAAGTTGCGTATGAGCTACGCTTTTAAGCCGGGCTTCGGGGAGCATGTCCTTAGACAAGAAAAAGGCAATCGCACGGGCATCGTGCTTATCCGTCTTTTTGACCGAACGGCGGATTACCTCAAATTGCCACGGCGCAATGATAGCAACGCGGGAAACATGCGGCAATACTTGCTGCCTAAACCATGCGCTGTTGCCAGTAGCCTCGACTGCAACTTCGTCGCTTGGTAATAAGCCTGCGGTGAACTGCTCCATGCCGCCACCTTGCAAAGGCAGCGTCTGCATTCTTTCAGGCTCACCTTTTTGCAAAGTACAAACGGTGATACTGTTGGTATGTAAATCAACTCCGATATATCGTCTTCGTTTGGTCATTTTTTCCTCTTTGGTTGAATTAATATTAAAAGTGGAGTAGATATTCCTCGGGTCGCCATACTCCTATACGAGATCATCACGTATCAGCTTGGCCTTTTAGTTTAAGACCTAGGCCAATTTGTGAGCCTCAGGGCGGTGATTCGGTGACAGGGGCGGGTAGTCTCCTTAACGAGGTCTGTTCCCGCTTCCGTCACGCATAATGCCTGACAACTGCGGGGCCTCACAAAATAATTCACCCTGCCACCTATCTACCCCGAAGAACACTATCTCCGAACCAGCAAACACTGGCAATTTAATTCATACCGTCTCCTTATTGCTGATATGGTTTGAGGATGAGGTCTTTGGACACGATGATTGAGAACCTCCAACCGGCGCGAACGCTAAGCGTCGGCTGTATGTTGAGGCTACGCTCGATAATACGTTGTCCCGCAATATTGGCGGTATCTTGTCCTGCATTTTGCAAGGCGCGGGCAAGCCTCCCTTCATCATCGGACGAAAGTTCACTGCCAACACTCAAGAGCGACGATAACACTGCGCCTTTCATAAACTGCCAAGTATGGCGATCCACTTTGTCTTTCAGCCCCGCAAAGCCTTGGCCGTCAACGGCAGGCAAATTATCAAGCTGAATAGAATTACCATTGGGGAATATAATCCGTGTCCATGCAACCAGTGCACGGCTTTGGCCATAAGCAATCACACTGTCATACCGCCCTAGAAGACGAGCTCCTTGGGGTATCAGCAAATACTCGCCCGTCACTGTATCGTAAACATTCTCCGTCACTTGCCCGATTACTTGCCCCGGCAGGTCAGAATTGAGCCCTGTGACCAAACTAGCGGGTATCAATGTCCCCGCCATAATTTGGTAGGGAGATTTTGGGGATTGCAGGACATAGGGATTATATATTTCGCCTGCTGATTGCCCAAGAAATGCAGATTTGCTGTTTTGATTGCTTGGCGCAGCATTAAAATCGGCATTGCCAAGAACTTGATCGCCATACCCTGTCATCATATTTACGCTGGCAAGGTTTGAATACGCTTGCTCCAACTGGGCGTCCATTTGGGCGAATTGATCTAGCGGCTTCGTACTTGTTTGATTTGACCCGACAGAGAAAAACAATCCCGACTCCCGCGCTTCATGTCTTTTGCTCGGCGTAGGCGCTGATTGATAGCTTG
Source organism: Robiginitomaculum sp. (assembly GCA_016765255.1). Lineage (GTDB taxonomy): Bacteria > Pseudomonadota > Alphaproteobacteria > Caulobacterales > Maricaulaceae > Robiginitomaculum_A. The sequence continues at coordinate 2,773 of JAESQI010000141.1, forward strand.
CCGATTGCCTGTACTGTCTTGGTGGCTGCGCACCCTTTGGCGCGTACTGAAACGGATTATCAAGTTCTGCTACTGGCGCGCCGCCTTGGTTAGCTTCCAAAAATGCAGCCCCTAAATCCCCAGGCAATGGCGGCCCTAATTTTGGCTTCATATCAGCGTAAGTTTTAGGCAAAGCGTTTAACGCATCGTTCATCGGTTTGTGACTGACATTATAAAGCTCGCTTGGACGTTCACTGTCGCCATATTCTGGCGATTGCAGGGCAAAGGCTAAGGCTGCGAATAACCCCGCACTAAGCGCCGTGCCACCAAGGATCAACGCTTTACGGCTAAACCGTTTTACGGGTTTTGGCTTGGCGCGAATGGCAAGGTCAGGATTGCTATCGGTATCGCTCATGATTTTGTATCGCGGACAATACGAACAACATCTTGGTCTTTCTCGCCGAGGCGAAGCTCTGCGGCCTTGAATAATCGGTCAACAATATAGTACGCACCCTTTACACGGTAATTAACGAGTTGACTTTTGCCTTTCCTGCCCATCACAAATAATGGCGGCGCTTCCCCTTGGTCAAGACGCGCTGGAAATTGAATGAACACCTTATGGCCATCATCAAATGCCCGCAGTGGCCGCCAATGAGGATGATCGCCTTTAATCTCGTAGTGGAAATTCAGATTCTCAAT
>JAESQI010000142.1 GCA_016765255.1 Robiginitomaculum sp.
CTTGAGACCGTTGGCCTGGTTCAGCAAAGTCAACCACGCTCTTAATTTATCCTGATCGGTTCTCAAACTCATGAGAACACCTCGCCGCCATCAATCAGCAGGGCTTGCCCATTCACGGACGCGGCCCCTGCACCGCACAAATAAGCAACCGTATGAGCAACCTCATCAGGCGTGATCAGGCGGTTCATTGGATTGTCTTTAATGAAAGCCGATAGTGCTTCGGCTTCACTCCGCCCCGTCTTTTCTATAATATTTTTAACGGCATTTTGTACGATATCTGTGTCGGTGAACCCTGGACAAACCGCGTTACACGTCACACCAGTTTTTGCCAGTTCTAAGGCTAAACTGCGCACCATTCCGAGTACGCCGTGCTTTGCGGCCCCATAAGCCATTGTATATGGATACGCCTTCATTGCGGCAGTAGAAGCCACAACTATGAACCGCCCAAAGCCTTGTTTTTTCATGCTAGGGAGCACAGCCTGCGCACATAAGAATGCGCCCGTCATGTTAACCGCAATCATATCATTCCATAGCTCTAATGAAGTTCTCAGCGAAGGGGCCGCTTTTGCAGCGCCTGCATTGGCGACGAAAATATCAATTTGGCCATTTTGTTTGGCCGCCTTCGCACACGCATTATCTACACTGTCTTTATCTGTGACATCCATAAACACATAGGCAAAACCGCTCTGCTTAAGGCGAGACTTTGTGCGGCCCGCAATGGTTACGTGCACCCCATCTGCTTTGAGGCGATGCGCGCAAGCAAGCCCAATCCCCGAGCCGCCGCCCGTGATGAGCGCGTGGCGTTTCACGAACTATCCACTTTTGAAACGCCATGCTTATTTGATTTTTTTTTGATCTTCATACTGTATAAAAATTGCAAATTCATAAAGTTATTTTAGTTATAAAATACTTTTTGTCAACCAGTAAGGCCAATTGCAAAGTTCAAATTTATTAACTGACGAGTTCTGTTAGACGCGCAACATCGTCATAGCGCGTTACAATATCGTCTCGCTTTGCCGCCAAACGTAAATCACGTAACCTCGACAATGAGTCGAGCAACACATGTAATGGCGGCCCACTCGCAGTGACCTGAGCAAGCTCTTCTTGGGGTAATTGCGTAGACGGTTTTTCAATATATTTTTTTACAAGCATATTATGATGCTGCGCACCGCTATACCCGTGAAGTTGGCAAACCTCTAAAAATAGGGATAGGTTTTCTTTAAACCATGGTTTGTCGCTAGACTTATCTGCGGACTGCAAAAACTCATCCATCAGCGGTGTTTGCTTCATACACTCTCGCAATCGGTTTTGACACTCAGGCATCATAAACAACATTTTATCGACAAGGGTTTGAGAATAAGAAATATCCTTGGCGGAACACAGCCCAAGAAGTAAATCAATTTCGTTGATACCTGAAAAATCACCGGCATTTGCCCCCCTATATATATGATCTCCCACTCGAAACGGTTTGTAATAAGGCCGCACACTATAGAAGAACCTGTCCACGTCGAGATCATCAAACAACACTTTGTTATACAAGATGACGTCTTTTAGAGCGTCTTTGGCATTTTGCAACAAAACGGCAGTTAATGGGTGAGAAACTCCTAATGGCAAGATACGCGTTAAAGCATCTGCTGCACGTTTATAAGCAAATATTCCGCGCGTATTATATCCCAAGAAGAAATACTCTTCTTCAATAGACGTGAATGATTTCATCACCCCGTCCACAGCGCGGTTATGTGTGGCCAAATGGCTGGTTGCGAAACGCGGCGTAACGCCAAGCGACGCGGCCAAATGCAGGCCAAGAGCCGATGCCTCTTCATAGGGTGACTTTGTTTCTGTATCAGGGTTGGTCAAACCGTGTCGACGCAAAGACGCAAAATAAAACCCCAAATTCCCGAGAAGATCGAATGCGGACATAAAGCCCCCGTCCGTATTTCCTTCTGCGCCAAGTTTGACAATATGCCCGTGTCCCTCATCTCGAATTTGGACTTTAATATTATCACCCGTGCCGACTGTGACGGAACGGTCTTCTTGCTCGAAATACATATTTTCAAGTTCTGTGTTCATTTCAACAAATGAGCTGCGTATCCACTTATCAAATGCTTCCGTGTTCTTGGTCATAAAATTACTTCTTGATTTGGACTATAAAGAATATTTATTTTAGGTGTGAAATACAAATTGTCAACGCCAAGACATGACTCAACAATATCAATTGATTTTGCAAATATTTTATTGTAGTATACACATGTATTAAAGAGACAAGTATTATGGCTGAACGATCATTTGCCAAGGAAGTACAAGATTTAAAGCTCGGGGCTGGCGATATATTTCACGGCGAAGGTATTTTGGCTGTGACAAAAGCCTTGTTGCAATCTGGTATTTCTTATGTGGGTGGTTATCAAGGTGCACCCATATCCCACCTGATGGACGTGTTGGCCGACGCACAGGATATCATGCTAGACCTTGGCATACATTTCGAGGCCAGCGCGTCTGAGGCTGCCGCCGCTGCCATGCTCGCAGCTTCCGTCAATTACCCTCTACGCGGGGCCGTAACTTGGAAATCAACCGTTGGAACCAATGTGGCATCGGACGCGCTCGCCAGTGTTGCCTCGAGCGGTGTTATGGGGGGCTGCCTCATCGTTATTGGCGAAGATTACGGCGAAGGTTCGTCCATCATGCAAGAGCGTAGCCATGCCTTTGCGATGAAATCACAAATCTGGCTGCTCGACCCCCGCCCTAACCTGACCTCCATTGTCGAAATGGTGGAAAAAGGGTTTGAACTGTCGGAAGCTTCGAACACTCCCGTCATGTTAGAACTACGCATTCGGGCCTGTCACGTTCACGGTAGTTTTATGGCCAAGGACAATGTCCGCCCAAAATATACCTTAAAGGACGCCATAGAAAACCCGGTGCGAGATTACGACCGTGTCGTCTTGCCGCCTTCCAATTTCAAACACGAGATCGAAAAAGTCGAGCACCGCTGGCCTGCCGCCGTAAAATTCATCAAAGACAATGCCTTAAATGAGTATCTGGGCGGGCATAAAGGCAAACAAGGTATTATCGTCCAAGGCGGACTTTACAACACCTTGATGCGAGCCCTAAAAATTGTTGGCCTCGCTGATATTTACGGCAATACGGACATCCCCATTTACTGTATGAATGTAACCTACCCGATGATTGACGACGAGATTGCAGGGTTTTGCCTCGATAAAAAAGCGGTCTTAATCGTAGAAGAAGGCCAACCTGAATATTTTGAGCAAAACATCAACACCATATTACGGCGCCGCGATATTCAGACCAAAATATACGGCAAGGATGTTTTGCCAATGGCGGGAGAGTATACTGGGCAAGTCCTCACAGAAGGTTTGTGTGAATTCTTTAGCCAAAGCGCACCGAAGCTTTTGACAAAAACTTCGAAACCAGAACCGTCAATATCTGTCAGTGACCACGCATCCTTAACCAAGGCTGTCCCAGGTCGCCCTGTCGGGTTTTGTACGGGGTGTCCAGAACGACCTATATTCACAGCCATGAAACTAGTGCAGCGCAAGCTTGGCGATATTCATGTCAGTTGCGATATTGGCTGTCATTTGTTCTCCATTCTCCCCCCCTTTAATATTGGTAATACCACAATGGGATATGGTCTTGGCTGGGCGGGGGCCAGTGCGCTGAATGTCAAAGCCAATAAACGTACTATCTCGATTATGGGAGACGGCGGGTTTTGGCACAATGGCCTGACCAGCGGGGTTGGCAATGCCGTGTTTAACAAGACGGATAATGTATTGGTGATTGTCGATAACGGTTATAGCGCGGCCACGGGCGGGCAAGACATTCTCTCGTCTCGGGCTTTTAACAAAACCAAACGCACCAACAACCCGATCAGTAAAGCAATAGCAGGGCTCGGCATAGAGTGGCAACGCTCGGTCAATACATATGATCTGGGAGCTATGACCAAAACCTTGACCGAAGCCCTTACCACCAAGGAAAAAGGCCCGAAAGTCATTATCGCCCAAAGCGAATGCATGCTCAACCGAGAGCGCCGCGAAAAACCCATTCGAAACAAAATGATAAAAGATGGCAAACGTATTATGCGCTCACGATTTGGTGTTGATGCCGAAACTTGCACAGGTGACCATGCCTGTATTCGGCTGTCTGGTTGTCCTTCCCTGACTATCAAAGACAATCCTGACCCCTTGCGCGAAGACCCTGTCGCTCATGTAAATAATGACTGTGTTGGCTGCGGGGTATGCGGCGAAGTCGCCCACGCGGCCATTTTGTGCCCGTCTTTTTACCGTGCTGATTTGGTTTATAACCCCAATGCGTGGGATAAATTTCGGGCGAGGTTACGGAATTCTGTCATTGGGTATATACAAGCCCGTAGCGATAAACGCCGCGCCAAATACAGCTTTGGCGATATATAGATATGGCCAAGCTCTCCACGGATAAATCCATCAATATCGCCATTATCGCTATGGGCGGACAGGGCGGCGGTGTGCTGTCCAAATGGATACTCGATATGGCCCAAGCCCAAGAATATCTGGCCCAATATACGTCCGTACCCGGTGTCGCCCAACGCACAGGCGCAACCATTTATTACATTGAATTATTCCCCGTACATCTGTCAGACAAGCGCAAACAAAAACCCGTATTGGCCCTCACCCCAATCCCCGGGGATGTAGATATTGTCATAGCCTCTGAAATGATGGAATCAGGCCGCGCTCTTATGCGTGGTTTCGTCAGCGATAAAACAACTTTAATCGCATCAGATCACCGCGACTACGCTATTGTCGAAAAACAAATCATGGGCGATGGTCGGCGGGAACTTTCTAATGTACGCAAACTTTCCGAAAAAATCGCCGCGAAATATATTTGCTTTGATATGGACACAGCCGCCCGCTCTGCTGGCTCGGTGATTAGTTCGGTTCTGTTTGGCGCACTTGCAGGCTCGAAA
>JAESQI010000143.1 GCA_016765255.1 Robiginitomaculum sp.
AGGTTTTGGTGGCTGTGTCTTGGGCCAGCTTCGCAGCCTTTGCACCATGTAAAAGTGTCGTGGTTTCGTTGGCGAGGCGAATTTTTGCTATGTTAATTTCGGCCCCTTCTAAGGCTTCAAGGGCGGCGATTTCTCCGAGGGGTAAATCCGTGAATAGACGCAGGAATCTCCCGACGTCTCCGTCCTCGGTATTACGCCAAAATTGCCAATAATCATAAGGGCTTAGGAAATAATCCTTACCCAAAGTTTTATCAGCATTTAGCCACATAGCTCCGGCCGCAGTTTTACCCATTTTACCGCCTGACGCCGTCGTAATCAATGGCGTGGTAAACCCGTAAGCCGTGACACTTTCAACACGGCGGGTGAGGTCGGTTCCCGCAACAATATTACCCCATTGATCAGAGCCGCCAAGTTGCAAGCGACATCCATACCGGCGGTTTAACTCGCTAAAGTCATAGGCCTGTAAAAGCGTGTAATTAAACTCTAGGAACGTCATGGGTTGTTCGCGCTCAAGGCGGCGTTTCACACTCTCCAGAGCAATCATTTTATTGATGGTGAAGTGTTTGCCAATGTCGCGCAAAAAATCAATATAACCAAGCTTGTCGAGCCAATCAGCATTATCCACCATGACGGCAGCATTAGGCCCGTCAAAATCAAGAAATTTTTCAAACACCTGTTTGATACCGTTCTTGTTCTCTTCAATTTTTTCTGGGGTGAGAATGGGGCGGGATTTATCTTTATCAGACGGATCACCAATTTTAGTCGTGCCGCCGCCGAGCAATACTATTGGTTTGTGTCCAGATTTTTGTAAAATACGGAGCATCATGATTTGCACGAGCGAACCCACATGCAGACTAGGCGCGGTACAGTCAAAACCTATATAGCCTGTAAGAGTTGAGGAATTTGCGAGGGCGTCCAGTTCTTTTTCGTCTGTGCATTGATAGAGAAACCCGCGAGCGGTTAAAGTTTCCATCAATTCAGATTTATAATTTGCCATTGCTTTGCCTGTCGCTGTACTCTTGCACCAAAGCTTCTAACAAAACCGCAACCTATGTGAAAGAGGGAAGATGAAGTATAGGCGAACAAAAACACTTGGACTTATGAGCGGTACGTCTTTGGACGGTGTTGACGCGGCCATACTTGATACGGACGGGGAGACAATCTTCGGTTTTGGGGCGACGCATTTTCGTCCCTATAGCGCGGACGAGCGCCAAATATTGTACACAGCCACTCAAGCGGCTCTTAAATGGAATTTTACGGGGCCGCCGCCTAATATTTTTAGCCATGCCGAGGCTATTGTGCATCAAGCGCATATTGAAGCCGTTCAAACCCTTATGGACAAAAGGGGCGAGGTGGTAAGCTTAATTGGGTTTCACGGGCAAACGGTTTTGCACAGACCTCCAGAGTGTGGGCGGAATGGGAAAACTCTGCAACTTGGCGATGGACAAGTATTGGCTGATACCTTGGGAATTGATGTCGTCTATGATTTTAGAACTGCTGATATGAAGGCGGGCGGGCAGGGCGCGCCGCTCGCGCCCCTTTATCACAAAGCCTTACTCAAGCGGGCAAATATATCCAATGCCGCCGTGCTCAATATTGGCGGCGTATCCAATATTACTCTTATGGGAAATGACGGCGTTATACGCGCCAGTGATTGCGGGCCCGGTAATGGGCCGCTTGATGCATGGATGGAAAAATGCGGCCTTGGGGCATATGATAAAGACGGGAAATGCGCCTTGTCTGGAACACCTGATTTTGCCTTGATTGAGGTTTGGTTGCGTGCTGATTTTTTTACCAAGCCCGTGCCAAATCCGCAGACCGTTGGGACTTTGATGTGCTGGCGGATATGACAGGTTTATCGCCACAAGACGGGGCCGCGACATTGGCCGCGTATTGTGCATTCTCTGTGGAACATACTTTAGATAAATATACTCAAGATATTGATATAATTATCATTTGTGGTGGCGGCAGGAAAAACTCTGCTATTATGGCCGCCCTCAAAGAACAATGCAAAGTGCGCGTTGTCGTTGCGGAAACCATAGGGTGGAACGGCGATGATTTGGAAGCGCAAGCCTTTGCTTTTCTGGCCGCAAGAAGCGCTCAAGGCCTCTCCTTATCAACGCCCGAAACGACAGGCGTGCCAACGCCAATGACAGGGGGGTGTGTAGGCCGCAAAATCGATTACTCAATAAGGAGCGGCTCTCTATAGGGGCAATACCGCTCGTCCAGCGCTTTGTCCAAATATTGCTCGGAAGCTTCAATGGCAAGTTCAAGGTGGTCGCTATAAAAGTGATTGGCCCCCTCAATAAGCTTGGTGTAAACTTGGGTGCCTTTTTGTGTGCGAATTTTCTCGACGGCGCGTTCGACTTCTTCTGGGGGGACGATGCTATCTTCGCTCCCGTAAATGATCAGGCCTGAAGATGGACATGGGGCCAAGAAAGCCAAATCATAAGTATTGGTAGGCAGTGACATAGAGACAAATCCTGCGATTTCTGGACGGCGCATTAAAAGCTGCATGCCAATCCACGCGCCAAAACTATACCCACTCACCCAGCTAAAAGGAGCATTTTGGTTAAAGCTTTGTAGCCAATCTAGTGCATATGCCGCGTCTTGTAGCTCGCCCGAGCCATTGTCATAGGTGCCAATCGAGCGGCCAATGCCCCGATAATTAAACCGAAGCACAGAAAATCCACGCGCTTTATAGCTTTCATACATTGCCACAGGAATACGGTGATCCATATGACCGCCTGCCTTTGGGTGTGGGGACAAGATGATGGCGCATGGGGCGGCAGGGTCATCACTGGGATGATAACGTCCCTCAAGACGTCCTTCAGGGCCGTTAAAAATGACTTCAGGCATAGTATTGCTCTATTTCTATATTATTTCGTAAAACCCGTATAATATACTTGACTAATTTAGTCGGAATTCGTAAATATTCAGATGAAATTACATTATGCGCGGCTTCTAACAAGCTTGGGCTCAAAAAGCGAGAAAAATAACAGGTATATTATGAAATTAACAGCCAAAGCCCGTTACGCCGTCATGGCGGTCACAGATATTGCCGTAAATGGCAAATCTGGCATGGCTGTAAGCCTGTCAGATATTTCCATACGCCAAGATATATCCTTAAGCTTCCTCGAACAATTATTCGGCAAATTACGCAAGGCTTCCATTGTCGATAGTCAACGCGGCGCATCTGGTGGCTATTTTCTGGCCCGTCCGAGTACGGATATCTATATCGGCGAAATTATGCGCGCTATTGATGAAGAAGTGCAAACAAAGCGCTGTGATGATAGCGGCATTAGCTGTACTGGCAAGGGCGCGAAATGTTTGGCCCATGATTTATGGCAAGCCATGGAAGACCATATTGAAGGGTTTTTTAGCGCTATCTCGATCCAAGATGTATTAGAGCGGCACTTTCCAGAGCTATGCCCTGATATCGCCAATATGAACCGGCGCGACACAACACGCCTTTATCTTGACCACAATGCTTCTTCTCCAGCACGTCCCGAAGTCATGTCGGCGATGATGGGCGCTCTTAAAACCCACGGCAATGCCAGTGCACCGCACGGGGCTGGGCGCTCTGCCCATAAACTGGTCTCAGAAGCCCGCGAAGCCGTCGCTTTGGCTATGGGGGTCTGTGCCCAAGACTTAATTTTTACGGCCAGCGGCACGGAAAGCATCAATACTGCGATTTTATCGGCGGTTAAAGGCGGCTCAAAACGCCTATTTATTTCGTCTATGGATCACCCTGCGTCTATTTTGATGGCCGAGCAAAGTGGAGCCCAAAGTGGAGCCCAAAGTGGAGTCGTGGTTGAAATGATCCCTGTTCTCTCCACTGGACTATTGGATTTAAACTGGTTGATGGCCAAGCTTGCGGTGCATGACATGGCAAAAGATGGTCGTCCTTTTATTTCCGTAGCTGTCGCCAATAGCGAAACAGGGGTGATCCAAGACATTGCCCGCATTGTCGATATGGTTGGTGATGTTGGCGGGTTATTGCTCCTAGACGCTGTGCAAGCCTTGGGCAAAACCCCAGTAAGCGCTATCGGCCTCGCAGATTACGTAGCCGTTTCCGCGCATAAAATAGGCGGGCCGCAAGGGGTGGGCGGACTTTATGTGTCACCAGACGCTCCCTATTCGCCGATGATGATTGGCGGCGGACAAGAGAAACGAAAGAGAGCAGGGACGCTCAATGTAGCTGGCATTGCGGGCTTTGGCGCGGCAGCAGTTCTGGCGGAAAACTTAGCGCACACACACGAAATTCGAGACATGATCGAAACGGGTTTAACAAAAATGGAGCCGAGTTTAATTGTGTTTGGCAAGGACGCGCCGCGTCTGCCCAATACATTATTTTTCGCCATACCCGATACAGCCTCGTCCACATTGATGATGGCGCTTGATCTGGAAGACATATCCGTATCCACGGGTCTTGCCTGTTCATCTGGCAAGGTGGGGGCGAGCCGCGCCGTGACTGCTATGGGGCTGGCAGACAAAGCGCAAAACGGCGCAATCCGCATTAGTTTGGGGTACACATCAACCTTAGAAGACGCGCATCGTTTTCTCACCGCTTGGGCTAAAACCCGCCGCGTCAAATACCAAGGAGCAGCATAATGGGTGAACTTAAAAACATACCTAAAAACATAGCCAAAGAGGCGATTGATGTGGGTACGGTAGAGGGCGTCGCCGCGCTTGAAGCTGATAAATATAAATACGGCTTTGAGTCTGATATTGAACAAGAATTTGCGCCCAAGGGCCTAAATGAGGACATTGTCCGCTTTATCTCGGCCAAGAAGAACGAGCCAGACTGGATGCTTAAATGGCGACTAGATGCCTATGCTCGTTGGCTCACCATGGAAGAACCCAGTTGGGCCATGGTCAATTATCCCGAGATTGATTACCAAGATGCCTATTATTACGCTGCACCAAAATCAGATAAAGACGGGCCAAAATCATTGGACGAAGTTGATCCAGACCTTTTGGAAGTTTACAAAAAACTCGGCATTCCGCTTAAAGAGCAAGAAGTCCTCGCGGGCGTTCAGGGTGCGCCGCGTGTGGCAGTTGACGCCATATTTGATAGCGTCAGTGTGGTGACAACCTTCAAAGAGGAATTGGCCAAAGTCGGCGTGATTTTTTGTCCCTTATCAGAGGCCATCAAAGACCATCCTGAATTGGTGAAAAAATATTTGGGTTCGGTCGTGCCACCAACCGTTAATTTCTTTGCCACCTTGAACACGGCAGTATTTAGCGAAGGTTCATTCGTCTACATTCCGCCAGGTGTGCGTTGCCCCATGGAGCTATCGACTTACTTTAGAATGAATGCCCAAGGAACGGGCCAGTTTAAGCGCACATTGATCATTGCCGATAAAGGTTCCTATGTATCCTATCTTGAGGGCTGTACCGCCCCTATGCGCGACGAGAACCAACTCCACGCGGCAGTGGTTGAACTCATTGTTTTAGAGGACGCCGAGATTAAATACTCCACCGTACAAAATTGGTGGCCGGGCGACGCGGAAGGCAAAGGCGGGGTGTATAATTTCGTGACAAAACGCGCCGACTGTCGCGGTAAAAACTCCAAAGTCTCGTGGACACAGGTCGAGACGGGTTCAGCCATTACTTGGAAATATCCGTCATGTATATTGCGCGGCGATGGTAGCTCGGGCGAGTTTTATTCTATCGCCATCACCAATGGATTTCAGCAGGCCGATACGGGCACAAAAATGATCCATCTTGGTAAAAATACCAAGTCGCGGATTATCTCCAAAGGCATTAGCGCGGGCAAATCTAATCAGACGTACCGTGGTCTTGTCTCTGCCCACAAGAAAGCGACAGGCGCTCGTAATTTCACTCAGTGCGATAGCCTTCTAATTGGTGATCAGTGCGGCGCCCATACGGTGCCTTATATCGAAACCAATACGCCAAGCGCACAGTTCGAACACGAAGCGACCACCAGTAAATTATCAGAAGAACAACTGTTTTATTGCCGCCAACGGGGTCTGTCCGAAGAAGACGCGGTTGCTCTGCTGGTCAACGGATTTTGCCGCGATGTCTTACAAAAACTCCCCATGGAGTTCGCGGTTGAAGCCCAAAAACTCGTCGCGATTAGCTTAGAAGGAAGTGTTGGATAACCAATACACAAAAAGGAAATATAAATGTCTAAACAAGAACCAAAACGTAAACTTATTTCAAGCGGCAGTGAGTTTGAAGAAAAATTCGGCTATTCCCGCGCTGTCGTCGCGGGCGATTGGTGCTTTGTTTCGGGCACGACCGGCTATGATTACGGTACAATGAAAATGCCAGAATCAGCCGCTCAACAAGCAAGCAATGCATTCCAAACCATTAAAACTGCCCTTGAAGCTGGCGGATTTGAACTGGGCCAAGTGGTGCGGGTGCAATACACAATCACGGACGCAAAATACGCAGGTGAAGTGACAAAAATCCTTGGGACTTATATGGGTAAAATCCGCCCCGCCGCCACAATGGTGGTTGCAGGTCTGATTAAGTCTGAAATGAAAATCGAAATCGAAGTCACGGCGTTTAAAGGGTAAATATGATTTCTAAAATCAACATCGACGAAAAATTTTCACTGTTCTCGGAACACTTTCGCCCGAAAATTGTGGCGGAGCTGAACGGACAGGAATTTAAACTTGCTAAGATCAAGGGCGAATACCCTTGGCATAGTCACGAAGACGCCGACGAAATGTTTTTTATCTGGAAGGGCAATATCACTCTGGAGTTTCGCACCCATAGTGTCGAACTCGGGGAGGGCGAAGCCCTCGTCATTCCGAGGGGCGTAGAGCACCGCCCAATTGCTAATGAAGAAGCGCATGTGTTTCTCATCGAACCCAAAGCAACCAAAAATAACGGCACGGCGAACGTCGATGCTAAATACGATGCGCCCAATGATGTTTGGATATAGCGAGATGATGAACCGACTTGCACAATATTTTCTGCCCCCATTTTTCATGAGGGAAGTCCCTCAAAGAGGGGATGGGGGCGGCGCTATACGCCGCGCAAGCCTAGCTTGCGCCCCCTCCGACCTCCGCTACGCTCCAGCCACCTCCCCCATAAATGGAGGAGGAAATGAGTGCCCAACCCCACCCACCTCCGTCATATATGGAGGAGTAAAAGAGTACCCAACCCCAACCACCTCCCCGATAAATAGAGGAGGAAAAGAAAAGCTAACCCCTCTCACCTCCCCGATAAATGGAGGAGGAAAAGAGTGCTTATCCCTACCCACCTCCCCCATAAATGGAGGAGGGAAAGATCACCTATCCCCACCCACCCGCTCATACCCGCGCAGGCGGGTATCCATAA
>JAESQI010000144.1 GCA_016765255.1 Robiginitomaculum sp.
CAAGACGTACTCAATATCAGTGTTGAGGATAATGGCATGGGTATGAGCCCAGATGAGTTAAAAAATATTGGCCAAGCCTATACTCAATCGAAAAGTGCGCAAATGATAGATGCGAGAGGGAGTGGCCTCGGCTTATCGCTGGTGAAAAAGTTGGTTTCACTGCATAAAGGCAGGACAGTCATCACGAGCCACCCTGGTGCGGGCACGAGTGTGAATATCTATATTCCTGTTCGAAAGCCTGTTTAATTAAATTCGGATTGATGTATTTATGTTCCGGCTTCTTTAGGAGAGGTTCTCGCCATTAAGAAAAACCCTGCAAGGATTACAAATAGCAATATAGCAAGTCGGTTGTTTTTCAAACCTCCTAGCCAATGAATGGCAGATTGTGCAATATCTTGGCCGCGTGCTCGATTGGAAAACATGGTTTTCGCATTTGAATACTTTTGCGCCATCACCGCTTTTACATTTGCAAATTTTGGTATGGTAACTGATGATGCATTAAGCGAAGTGGATTGTGTGCTAGGTTGATTTTCTGGTTTTACGCGAGGTGTCGGGATAGGATTTGCTAAGCCTCGCAAACGGTGCTGATCTATGTTGGGCTTTGCGAGAGTGTTTTGTGCTTGTTTGGGTTGGCGTAGGTTAATATTTGCAAACCACGAACCCAGGCGTTCTTTGGTATTTTCAAAACGAGCCTGCAGACTTGTTTTTTTCTGTTGCGGGAAAAAAGTATCAGGCAGTGGGGTCGAAGTTTGTGCCATGATGATCGCGGTTTTATCCCAACGAGACACGCTCCCTTCTAGGGCATTCCAGTAACTTTCAGTTGAAAGCGCTTTCATTGCAGGGCCAAAATATGAGGGCCGTGTAGAGCTAATAATGCCAATAAGCTTACCATTCGAATATGGCGACGGAAAAATAGAGGCGACACCACCAGCATTGATACGGGCTGGAACACCTGTTGTGCGGGCTGCACTTCTAAAGGCTTGCATTTCGTTACGAGACGCATGGCGCTCGGTACGAGATGTGGTTTGTAAGTTTTGCCCCTGACTTCCCTTGCCTCCCATTGCAAATTTAACGGCTTTGGGGGCCGCAGCCATAATCTTAGCATCAAAATTAGTATTTGGCCCGATAATGAGTATATTTTTATTTAAGTCTGCTGGTGATGGGAGAGAGGTAGAATATTTGGCGTCAACCCATTGTGAACCGAATTGACGAGCTGCAAACCCGAGAAAATACAAAGTAGCGGCACGGTCACGATTTGAACGAGCCGTGAGAACCAATGCCGTATCACCCTTGTCTGCGCTAAACATAGACCCATTCGCTGCGAGGTGAGATAAATCAGTAAGTGGAATTTTCTCTTTGCTATATATGCGGAGTTTGGATTGTGTACTGACCATAAAGCTTGGTAAATTGTTTTGTGAAGCGCACATATTTTCTTGGCCATTGATGATCAATTTGGGGGAAAACTCTAGGGTGTTTCCTGATGGTTGTAATTGTCCTGCCTCGATATTAAAGGCGACGCTTTTACTTTTTTTGTCGAGTTTGGTATAGCCAAGCGATTGCCCATTGAGACTAACATTTAAGCGAGATTGTGGATTAGTCCCGAGGCCAGAGGCTAGTTTTAGGGTCAATATGGCTTCACTCGTCAGCGCATTGTCAACATTAAAGACAAGTTTTGCAGGCTGTGGCCGCCATTCTGGAGAAAAGCTGACATCACCAATATCTGAAAACTGGTGGGATTTAGCAGATAAAATTGCTCGTGGGGTTAGTTTATGCCCTGCGAGCAAATCAAATATTGATGCGTCAGGACGGTTTTTGGATGGCAAGTGATATGCCGCGAAGGCGCGAGCCAACAACATTACCTGATCTTCATTCGGGGCGCTTAATATCAATGTTGGCTTGATACCAGAATCTACGAATAGGCTCGGGCTTGTGGCATTTAACAGGTTTTTGTTTTTGACTTGGGCTTTGATTTGGTTATTTGTGCCTATGATGATCGTGAAGTCGGAGCGGGTCGAGTTAAATTGAAAATCAGGCAGGGCATGTGTTCTTTGCGCGACCCCTTGGGCAAGTATGGCTTCGAGCGCAAATTTTTGGCTACCTTTTGCCAGTATGGCTACATGCCCAGGGGTGGTCATGGCATGTGCTAATAAGGGTTCAATTTCAGCAATACTCATATTGCGCTGCTTTGCCCGTGTCCTTGTCACAAGTTTTGAGCGCTGTAGATCAATGATCCATTTTCCATGTTGTTTCATCAAGCAATTCACATCGGAAGGCGTTTGGTAGGTGAGTGTTAGCGTATTCCCCGACGCACGAACACGCGAAGTATCAAGCCGAATATGCGCGTCAAACCGTGACCCGCGCCCATTGAGAGCGATGGGGGCTGATCCGTTGAAGCTGAGTAAAATTGGTGTGCGCGAACTCACATTGCCCTCAGGCGTCGCGCTAATGAACACATCTAAATTTTCATACCAATCATGTGCAGGTAGGTTAAATGTAATTTCATTGCTTTGGGTGCGCCAGTCAAGGATGACACTTTGATTGCCAGATAAATCTGCGAGATTGGCTTTAAGAACTCTGCTCGGGTTAGATTTATGGGTGAGCCCAGTTTTTACTGCGGCACTGGCAGTTGGTGTCAATATATCCAACAGTGCAAACAAGCACAAAAACAAGCACCCGATGACGAGAATACGTAATTTTCGGCTTTTTCTTGTCGTGTTGTGTTTAATATGGGACATATATGTGCCTTTTGCGCTAAATATGTAATGAGCTAAGCAAGACCAATGCCAATCTCGCCCTACACCAGAGTGCACAGCGAAAAAATGTGAGGACAAACCCTGTCATGATGCCAGCCTTAAAAACTTCGATTTGGACTTATGCGTTAATCCGTAGGGCCGAAATTGGCGGCGCATATGCTGCACTGACACAAAGAGGGGACGGCGACGCGGGCGCTGTTTTGGTGAAAATTTGTACTTTGGATGGCAATGCCGTTTTGTATCAACCCATACGTAATATGTCTGGGGAGCAGGTTTGGTTGCCCAAAGGGCCTTTGTCAGAAAGAGATATTGATGATTTGATCCGTAAGCGTAAAAATACGGATCCTGATATGTGGGTTGTGGAAATAGAGGATAAGCAGGGTCGGCATTTTCTAACCGAATTTGTAGAGGAAACCTAATTTCCGAAAAAACAGCCAGAGTGCAGGCTGGTATTAAGCCTTGTTTTGCAAAGCGCGGGGCAGTATGCCAAGAGGCATAAATTATCAATAAGAGCCATAAATGAACCAGTCGGAACTTCGACGCGTATTTGCGATTATCTCGCATCCTGACGCGGGGAAAACTACATTAACGGAAAATATGTTGTTGGCCGCTGGCGCAATCCACGCGGCGGGGCAAGTGGCTGCCCGTGGCCAGAGACGCCGCACCCAATCAGACTGGATGAAAATCGAACAAGAGCGCGGCATTTCCGTGTCTTCATCCGTTATGACATTCGAACATAAAGATCTTATATTTAACTTACTCGACACACCTGGGCATGAAGATTTTAGCGAAGATACCTATAGGACGTTAACAGCGGCGGATTGTGCAATTATGGTTCTTGACGCAGCCAAGGGCATAGAACCTCAAACGTTGAAATTATTCGAAGTCTGTAGGCTCCGCGATATTCCCATTATAACATTTATCAATAAGCTTGACCGGGAAGCTCAAGACATATTCGATTTATTGTCAGAAATTGAGGACAAATTAGCTCTCGATGTAATTCCTATGCAATGGCCCTGTGCCAGTGGGCGCCGTTTTCGGGGGCTTACTGATTTGCGGACAAATGCCTTTCTTCCCTTTTCATCAGGTGGCGAGCACGCTGAGGCAATTCCATTTGCAAGTGGCGAAATGCGGGCCTTCATTGATGATGATCAATTATATAAGGAATGCATCGAAGAAACTGACTTGGCCCGCGAATACGGTGAATTTAAACTTGCCTCTTTCCTTGAAGGCCATATGACCCCCGTTTATTTTGGCTCAGCTTTGCGAAAATTTGGGGTTCTGGAATTGATAAATGCATTGGCAGAAATTGCACCCGGGCCACAGCCTGAAAAGGCCATGAAAAACAAACAAGAGATTATGATAAACCCAACAGATAAAGAAGTGTCTGGGTTTGTGTTTAAAGTCCAAGCCAATATGGATCCCAATCACCGAGACCGTGTGGCATTTTTACGCTTATGCTCTGGCGTTTTTAAACGGGGTATGAAGCTCAAAACGACGGAAAATAAAACCATTTCCGTGCATAATCCTATTCTATTTTTTGCCCAAGATAGGGAGATCGCCGATACGGCCTATGCTGGTGATGTGATTGGTGTTCCCAATCACGGGGCGTTGCGCGTGGGGGACAGTCTCTCTGAGAACGGAAAAATTCGGTTTGCGGGTATCCCTAATTTTGCGCCAGAGATTTTGCGCCGTGCGCGTCTATCAGACCCGCTGAAAGCCAAACATTTACGCAAAGCCTTAGAGAGTTTGGCCGAAGAAGGCGTAACGCAATTATTTAAGCCTGCCATGGGATCAGATATGATTGTTGGCGCGGTCGGTAGCTTGCAAATTGACGTGATGGCTGAGCGGATTAAAACTGAATATGGTCTCGAAGTTGCATTTGAATCCGCTTTGTACCAGACGGCTAGGTGGTTATCGGGTGACGCTAAACTTATTGAAGCCTTTGCGGCTAAAAACCAATCTGCCATGGCAGAGGATTTGGACGGCGCGCCTGTTCTTTTGGCCAAATCTGCATGGGATATTTCCTACGCTCAAGATAAAAATCCAGATATCCAATTTTTGAAAGTCAAAGAAAGATTGTAATATTTAGCTTATGGGAAATTATTTTTAATGGTTTCCCACGAACTGGCCCGATCCTTGCTTGTGATGATTGACAATGAACAATTATTACGAGGATGCTCCATGTCAGCACAAATTTTACCTGCTGCTATTATGTTTTTTATAACCGTTGGCACGGCTGCTCTATTTTGGTTGCCTGCCATTAAAATTGTACAAAAGTGCCATATTGTGAAATTTTACTGGATGGGGTTTTGGGCATTTTTAGGGGGTCTCGCTGCCCTGTCGGGTGCAGAGTCGGTTCTCGTTATTCTGGGCCAAGACGTAGAGCGGTTCG
>JAESQI010000010.1 GCA_016765255.1 Robiginitomaculum sp.
ATACGAGTTGGAAAATATCGTAACGGTTATGAATGCACATCCAAAGATGCATATCAAAAGTGAATCGCATACAGATGCTCGCGGGGAAAAAGAGTACAACAGAAACTTGTCTGATAGAAGAGCTAAATCTACAAGAGATTATATCATTTCTAGAGGTATCGCTGCAGATAGAATAGAAAGCGCTATTGGATACGGAGAAGACCAATTACTGAATGACTGTAATGATGCCCGTTTAAACACGTGTTCTAAGGAAGCACATCAAAAAAATAGACGTTCTTATTTTTATATTATCAAGTCAACAAAAAAGTAAAAACAAGCCTATATAATAATTAAAACATTAAGTATCCCCAAGAAAAACGAAAACTCCAGTTAATAACTGGAGTTTTTTAAGTGATAAACCCAAGAAATCCAAGAAAAAACGTAATTTTGCAGATTGAATATATAGAAGGAACAAAAACAGATGAAATTTACTGAGTATAAAGGACTTGACTTACCTAAAGTAGCAGAAGAAATCTTAGATTATTGGGAAGAGCATGCTATTTTTGAAAAGAGCATTACATCAAGAGAAGGAAAAGAATCATATGTCTTTTTTGAAGGGCCACCTTCTGCAAATGGGCTACCAGGAGTTCATCATGTTTTAGCAAGAACTATTAAAGATATTTTTCCAAGATATAAAACCATGAAGGGCTTTCAGGTAAAAAGGAAAGCAGGATGGGATACTCACGGACTTCCAGTAGAATTAGGAGTCGAAAAAGAATTGGGGATCACCAAAGAAGATATTGGCACTAAAATTACCATAGAAGAGTATAATGAAGCCTGTAAAAAGGCAGTGATGCGTTACACAGGTATTTGGAATGATATGACCAGAAAGATTGGTTATTGGGTAGATATGGAAGATCCATATGTTACCTATAAATCAAAATACGTGGAAAGCGTTTGGTGGTTGTTAAAGCAAATTTACAACAAGAACTTGATGTATAAAGGCTATACTATTCAGCCTTATTCTCCAAAAGCAGGAACCGGATTAAGTTCGCATGAATTGAATCAACCAGGAACTTATCAAGATGTTACAGACACCACAGTAGTTGCTCAATTTAAAGCGATAAAAGAAACATTGCCAAGTTTTTTACAAGTTGATGGAGATGTGCATTTTTTAGCGTGGACCACAACTCCGTGGACCTTGCCAAGTAATACAGCATTAACAGTTGGTTCTAAGATTGAATATGTGTTAGTTGAAACATTTAATCAATATACGTTTGAACCGATTAAAGTGATTTTGGCTAAAAATTTAGTTGGAAAACAATTTGCAGGGAAGAAATTTAAGGAAGTAGAAGACACTTCTGAATTAGCAAATTTTAAAGAAGGAGATAAACAAATACCATTTGTTGTTTTAAAAGAATTTAAAGGCGCAGATTTACTAGAAATTCGTTACGAACAACTATTAAAATATGCATTGCCATATCAAAACCCAGAGAATGCTTTTAGAGTTATAGCAGGAGATTTTGTAACCACAGAAGACGGAACAGGAATTGTACATACCGCACCAACATTTGGTCAAGATGATGCCGTGGTTGCCAAACAAGCAATACCAGAAGTACCGCCATTGTTAGTCTTAGATGCTGAAGGGAACCCAGTTCCATTAGTAGATTTACAAGGGAAATTCAGATCAGAAATGGGTGAATATGCTGGTAAATATGTAAAAAACGAATATTATGATGATGGTGAAGCACCAGAAAAATCTGTAGATGTTGAACTTGCCATCAAATTAAAAATAGAAAATAAAGCATTTAAGCTAGAGAAGTATGTACACAGTTATCCAAACTGTTGGCGTACGGATAAGCCAATTTTGTATTATCCGTTAGACTCTTGGTTTATCAAGGTAACGGATATCAAAGACAGAATGTATGAGTTAAATACAACCATTAATTGGAAACCAGAATCTACAGGAACAGGTCGTTTTGGGAACTGGTTAAAAAATGCCAATGACTGGAATTTATCTCGTTCACGTTTTTGGGGAATTCCATTGCCAATATGGAGAACTGAAGATGGAAAAGAAGAGATTTTGATTGGATCTGTTGAAGAACTGAAGTCTGAAATGGAAAAATCTGTTCAAGCAGGTTTGATGGAGTCAGATATATTTTCAGACTTTGAAGTAGGAAACATGTCAGAAGAAAACTATGAAAAAATAGATTTACATAAAAATATTGTTGACGATATTGTGCTGGTTTCCGCTTCTGGAAAACCGATGAAACGCGAAAGCGATTTGATAGATGTTTGGTTTGATTCTGGATCTATGCCGTATGCACAATGGCATTATCCTTTTGAAAATAAAGATTTGATTGATGACAACAAATCTTATCCTGCAGATTTTATTGCAGAAGGAGTAGATCAAACAAGAGGATGGTTTTATACTTTGCATGCAATCGGAACCATGGTTTTTGATTCTGTTGCTTATAAAAATGTGGTATCAAATGGCTTGGTTTTAGATAAGAACGGACATAAAATGTCAAAACGTTTAGGAAACGCTGTAGACCCTTTTACAACCTTAGACACCTATGGACCAGATGCTACACGTTGGTATATGATTTCGAATGCAAATCCATGGGACAATTTAAAGTTCGATTTAGAAGGAATTGCAGAAGTGCGTAGAAAGTTTTTTGGGACCTTATATAATACGTATTCGTTTTTTACGCTGTACGCAAATATTGATAACTTTACCTATGCAGAAGAAGATATTCCTTTAAAAGAAAGACCAGAAATTGACCGTTGGGTTTTATCAGAATTACATACATTAATTCAAAAAGTAGATGCTTTTTATGCAGATTATGAGCCCACAAGAGCTACAAGAGCAATTTCTGACTTTGTACAAGAATTGTTAAGCAATTGGTATGTTCGTTTAAGTAGAAGGCGTTTTTGGAAAGGAGATTATCAGCAAGATAAAATATCAGCTTACCAAACCCTATATACCTGTATGGTAACGGTTGCAAAATTAAGTGCACCCGTGGCGCCATTTTTTATGGACAAGCTATACAAGGATTTAACGCAAACAACACAAAAAGAAAATTTTGAAAGTGTGCATTTAGCAGAGTTTCCAAAATGGGATACATCTTTTATAGATAAAAGTTTAGAACAAAAAATGGAGAGTGCACAGACAATTTCTTCGTTGGTTTTATCGTTAAGAGCAAAAGAGAAAATTAAAGTACGTCAGCCATTACAAAAAATAATGATTCCTGTTTTAGACGCAGCTCAAAAAGAGGCAATTTTAGCAGTTTCTAATTTAATAAAACACGAAGTAAACGTAAAAGAAATAGAATTGTTAGATGATGCCTCAGGAATATTGGTAAAACAAATTAAGCCCAATTTTAAAACACTTGGACCTAAGTTTGGAAAGCATATGAAATTGATTTCCAGCGCAATACAGGGTTTTAGTCAGGAAGATATCATTAAAATTGAAAAAGAGGGTACTCTTTCTATTGAAATTGATGGAAAAAGTATAAATTTGGCAAGCTCAGATGTAGAAATTTCATCGAAAGACATTGAAGGTTGGTTAGTTGCCAACGCCAATGGACTCACAGTTGCTTTAGATGTTACCATTTCTGAAGAATTGCGAAAAGAAGGTGTTGCGAGAGAGTTGGTAAACAGAATTCAGAATTTACGTAAAGATTCAGGATTAGAAGTAACGGATAAAATTAAGTTAACCGTTTTAAATTCAGGAAATTTACAAACGGCTGTTTTAGAAAATGAACACTATATTATGAGCGAGACATTAACCAGCGAATTGGTTTTTGTTGATGTTCTTGCTAATGGAACAGCAATTGAATTTGACACGATTAAAAGTAAAATATTAATAGATAAAATGTAGGAATTATGATAGAAAAGAAAGTAGCAAGATACTCAGACGAAGATTTAGAAGAATTTAGAGCAATTA
>JAESQI010000145.1 GCA_016765255.1 Robiginitomaculum sp.
TAATTTCAGGCGCGAGAATACGTTCAGGCGTGCTTGTATATGTCGTTGTGACGAGATCGCCGTCGATAATGACTCCACTTTGGAATGCTTCGGCAAATGCGGCTCTATTATAAGCTGACGCCCCTGTTCCGTTGGCGGTATCATAAAGCGTACCCGCAAGACTATGGTCAAATTCAAGACCAAATGAGCCGCGAAGGGTTGGACGTTTAACCGTAGGCGCTGCTTTTATATACCCAGCAGTCTGCGCACTGCCAACGTGGGAACCATAGCCACCCGTGGTATATTGAGCCTGTTGACCTGCATACGCCCCACTTTGATTTCCATAAGCACCACTACCGTATTGGCCGGTTTCATACGCGCCAATACCGTACTTGCTATTGTGTTGTGCGCTGCGTGTTTGATTGCCGTAATAGCTAGAATTATCATAGCCAAGTCCAGCGCCAAGCCAAGAACAACCAGACAGCAAAACCGCCGATAAACCCGCAAAAATTCCGTTTGCAACCGCCCGCATAAACATCTCCTAAGGCGCAAAACACGCTAATTAAGGATTGTGATGCCTGTTTATGCTTAACAAGTCGTTTATTTCCCTTAAAAGAATTCCGCCTAAAACAGCGCGAGAACACTTTCGGGGGGCCTGCCAATAGAGGCCTTACCGTTTCTAACAACAATAGGCCGTTCGATCAGTTTAGGGTTCTCTACCATGGCCGAAATGAGTTTTGTCTCGTCTTCAACCATTTTCAAACCAAGCTCTTTATAAATACTCTCCCCCGTTCGCATCAGATCTCTTGCAGAACTCATATCCAGCATAGACAGCAAGTCCTGAATATCTTCTGCTGACAGAACTCCGTCTAAATAAGTGATAATATGGGGCGTATACCCGTTGTCTTTGAGTAAAGCCAAGGTTTGGCGCGATTTGGAACAGCGTGGATTGTGATATATTTTAAGGCTCATGATCTTTCCTGTATTGCAGATTGCTTTCTCTAGCAATATAGGCGATTTTGTACGCAATTATACAAGAAGGTTTAAATATGAGCACATCTTTGATTAAAGGTCATGTGGCAGACGATTTTGGGGCCGTGAAAATGGCCTTTGAAGCCAATTTCAATGAAGGACTTGAAGCGGGCGCAGGGTTTTGCGTCTATAAAGACGGCGAACTTATTGTTGATCTCATAGGCGGCACAAAAGATCGTAAACAAGAACAACACTGGCAAGCGGATACCCTCGTCCCCGTTTTCTCAACCACTAAAGCGGTCGCCGCTCTTGTCATTGCGTGGCTCTATGACACGGCGCGTCTCGATTACAACCAGACCGTCGCCAGTTTGTGGCCAGAATTTGGCCAACACGGTAAAGACGAGCTGACCATAGCGCAGGCCCTGTCCCACCAAGCAGGGCTATCTGGCATAACAGAACCCATGCAGCCCAAAGACTGGTTTGACTGGGAGGGTATGTGTTCACGCCTCGCCGCGCAAAAACCCATATGGGAGCCAGGAACCGCCTCTGGTTATCACCCTGTCACCTACGGCTTTCTCGCAGGCGAAATTGCTCGTCTGGCTGATGCCAAGCACCGTACACTTGGCACCATTTTACGCGAAGAGTTTTGCGCGCCAAATGATATAGATTTCTTCATTGGCACACCCGAGGACGAGCACGGTCGATGCGCTGACCTTCACAAACCCCGCTCTATGTCTGACCTCGGCGAAATAAATGAGGCGACAAAAGCCGCCTTCTTAAATCCGTGGTCATCCCCGGGTGGACGAGGAACCGCCGCGTGGCGCGAGTTCGAATTTGCGGGTGCCAATGGTCACGGCACAGCCAAAGCCGTAGCCCGCCTAATGCAATTAGCGCTAGATGGTCATATTGGCGACACCCAAATCTTAGGCGAGAATACACTCTACGAAATGTCCCGCCCGCGCATCTCTGGCCCCAACCTTGTTCTGCCCTTTGACCTCACAATAGCTTGCGGCTTTATGGTCAACAGTCCTAACCAGTTTTACGGCCCCAACACGTCCACCATCGGCCATAGTGGCTGGGGCGGCTCGTGCGCCTTCGCTGACCCCATCACAGGCATCACCTGCGCCTATGTCATGAACAAACAAAGCAACATCCTCATCGGAGATCCAAGACCTATGAAATTGATTGCAGCTTTGTATGAATGTTTGTAAGAAACTCATATAAAATTAACCGTAAATACTATCAGTATTTTTTAACCCTTTCCCTAATACTCCCTCTATATGGAGAAAATTATGGTGAACTTAAAGAAATTTATAAACGATATTGGGGGCGGGTTTGCTATACCATTTGCGGGGGCATCTCTTGTCATCATGGTTGCATTTGGGGCGGCTCTCGACATTAACCAAGCCCACAAAGCCAATTCATATTTACAAGATTTAACAGACGGGGCTGCTCTCATTGCCGCCTTAGATAAAGATAGTGACCAAGCCAAAAAAAAGGAAATCGCTAAAACCTATATCAAGGCTGCCTTTGAAACCAATTACAAATTAAAAGTTTTGAAAGTTAAACTAAAACAAAAGAAAAACGGAGCTGTAAAAGTTACTACGATTGCACATTTGGAAACTATGATGATGGGCATTATTGGTAAAGATACAATCAAAGTAAAAGTCACCTCGGTAGTCAACCAATCTGCATCTGACAACCCGGTTGAAATTGCCTTTGTACTCGACACAACTGCTTCCATGAATGCTTTCGGCGCGCAATGGTCAAAGGTAGTTGACGCTCTGGAAACCTTAATGATTGACATGGCAGCAAATGGTGGTTCGGGAGCCGATGAGTTTAGAGCCTCTCTTATTCCTTATGCTGATCGAGTTAGAATTGGCAATAAAAAACTAAAGGGCATTCCAATCTTGTCCGAGTGCGCCAATTCCAGAGAAGAAAATATTGGAGGGAACGCTCACAAATTAACCAATAAAACGCCCAAAGAAGTTCCGTTTACTGGTGGATATGGCGGATGGGGCTGCCCATCAGAGGCCGTCACTTTTCCAACCAATGACATCAAGTCAATGGTGCAATCCCTAAACAATATAAATCCTGCTGGTACGGGACGTTTCGATGTAGGACTTGCGTGGGGATACCGCCTGCTTTCTAACAAATGGCGGCCAATTATTGGTGGTGGCAATTGGCCAAAACAGAAAAAAGTTACCAAAGTCGCCGTATTTTTAACCGATGGATATTCTACCATTTATGAGTATGAAGTCGGCCCTGTTGTAGACCCGCAACCCTGGGGCTGGAACAAAGGCACACCCGAAGGGTTTACCAATGTATTAGATGTCTGCACACAAATGAAAAACGAAGATATTGTGATCCATGTCATTGCCGTGAATATGAATGTTCACTTCAAACCGTATCTGGAAAAATGCGCCACCGATTTAGACCATTATCATTCGGTCAGTGACGCGTCAGATGTAGTAAATGCAATCGGGAAGATTGGTAAACAAACCTCGGTTTTAAGGGTTTCACACTAAACCTAATAAAACCGAAGGCCCATTTTACGCGATAGCCATTCTAGCAGGATTTTATTGATCGCTTCGGGCCTCTCCCACATGGCCCGATGACCTCACGCCTCAACCGTATACCGCTCGAGGTCTGGGATCATATCCACCATTGGATAGGTCGCAGAAGGTGGCAGGAACAAATCTCGCTCTGCACTGATCATCAATGAAGGTTGGTCGATTTCCTCTGGCAGAGTTTTGCCAAATTGCCAATTGGCCCCTGTATTGCGGTAGAGATTAACCCCGCCAAAAAACCCGCTTTTGACGAATGCGCCCGCGTAAACCTGTAAGTCCGCGTCGCTCATCACCGCGCCTGCCAAAGGCGGGGCACCTGCCGCCAAATATTCGCGAAATTTCGGCATAAGGTGAAACATTTCAGATGAAGGCTTCGCGCCTTCTGGCACAGTGCGAAACATCATGCGGAAAAATGCAAGCGGATCACTTTCAAATAAAGCCTCTGGAGTTTTCAATTCCTGAAAATCTACGAAATAATGATCCTTGCCGTGACGTTTATTAAAGATAGCAATCGGGTCAGCTGGCGGTTGTTTTACATGGGGTGTGCAAATAGAGATCACGCCGAGCACCCGCTCGGGGATCATGCGAGCTGCGTGCCAAACAATGATCCCGCCCCAATCATGGCCGCATAAAACCGCTCGTCTGATCTCAAGAGCGTTCATCACGCCCTGTACATCGCCGACCAATTTTTCGATGCCGTAATCGGTCACTTTTTTTGGTACGCTGGAATGTCCAAAGCCGCGTAAATCCACGGCAATGACCCGGTAGCCTGCATTTGCCAAAGGCCCAATTTGATGCGCCCATGAATAGGCCATTTCGGGCCAACCATGCAGAAGAATGATCGGCGGGCCATCCTCTGGCCCTGCAAGGTAGAGAGCTATATCAACATCTTCTAAGGATAATATATGTGGGCGTGGAAACTTCATATGTGGCTAATAAGACATAGTTATCGCCAAAAAGGAATAAAAATTGCTATTTTAGTAAAAAAGCAGTATAAACCTCTAGACGGAATGGTTTGTTAGGGTTACACCCCCGCACATTGAAGGTTTACATCCGCATCGCATGTTTTTTATGCGATCATTTTATTTTACGAGTTAGGCAACACATGGTTGAAATTTACGTGCGCCAAAACAATGTCGATCAGGCATTACGCGCTCTCAAGA
>JAESQI010000146.1 GCA_016765255.1 Robiginitomaculum sp.
TTGGGTAAACAGAGCCGCCATAAATTGCGGATGTGAGCGGGACAAGAAGATTTGAGAACCGCGTGGTTCTTCGCGAACGTCATAAATATAGGCACGGATGCGGTCACCGTTTTTAACATTTTCGCGGGGCAAGGTTTGCTCGCGGCGTATGACGCCTTCGGCGCGGCCAAGGTCAACTATAATGTGACCATATTCAACCCGTTTGACAATGCCGTTGACGATCTCGCCAACCCGGTCTTTATATTCAATAAATTGACGGGCTCTTTCGGCTTCACGGACTTTTTGCATAATCACTTGCTTGGCCATTTGTGATTGGACACGGCCAAACTCAATTGGTGGCAGGGGTGTTTCAAACATGGTGCCGATTTCGGCGTCTGGATTATCGAGTTGGGCTGAGGCCAAGTCGATTTCAGCAGACTCGTTCTCGACGTCTTCAACAACAGTGATGACCCGCTTTAAGTCCATCTCGCCTGTGAGCGGATTAAGTTTGGCGCGGATATCGTTCTCTGCCCCGTAGCGAAGGCCAGCCGCCTTTTGGATGGCTTCTTCAATGGCTTCCAAGACAATTTCTTTGTCGATATTTTTTTCAGACGCCACGGCGGCAGCGATTTGCAATAACTCTAGCTTATTAGCACTTATACCTGCTGTTGACATGATCTCTATTCCTTTTCCGTTGTATCTTTGGTTTCTTGCTCTTTAATTTTTGTTTGCTGACCCGCTTTAATCAACTCGTCTGTAATCATTAATTTAGCCTCTACAATCCATTCAAATGGGATCAGGGCTGTCTCGTCTTCTTTGTCAAGATCCATGGCGATATTATCACCATCCACCCCTACTAAAATTCCGCGAAAACGTTTGCGACCTTCGACCAATCTATCAAGTTCAAGGCGGGCGAGCAGACCTTTATAGCGCTCGAAATGGCCTATTTCCGTGAGAGGGCGATCAAGTCCAGGTGAAGACACTTCTAAAACATAGCCTTCGTCAATCGGGTCTTCTACCTCAAATGTTGAAGATAACTCCCGCGATAATTCGGCGCAATTGGCCACACTCATGGCGCCGTCCGAAAGGCGCTCTGCCATAATCTGTACGGTAGAGCGCTTGCCGCCCATGACGCGGATACGCACAATAGAAAACCCAAGGTCGCTGGCGACAGGGTCGGCAATGGCTAAAATCCGTTCATCCATAGATGTTTTTGTCTTCAAAATAATCTCCATGTGCCGAGCCGGATATTGCCATATATAAGGCAATAAAAAACGGCCCCCCGAGGAGAGCCGCCAAGAGCATCCTGTGCTCGGCGTAAATGTATTAAGGGTCTTATAGACAGTCTCAATTCATTTGTCACGTTCTTTTTCAGTGGGAGGATTTAAGCCTTAATAAATGTGAAATAATGAGGGGTGCGGCCTTCGCGGCGGGCTTTGGCCTCGTAACGGGTTGAGGGCCAGTTTTCATAGGGGGTGAGCCAATTTGATGAACTCTCTGCTGTCCATTCAAAACCACCGTGTCGCAAAATGCGCGCTAAGGCCCAATCGACATACGAGATAATATCGGAGGCAAAATATAAAGGCGCGTCTGGTTTTAAAACCCTGTAAAGTTCAGCAATAAAATCTTCCTGTATCAAGCGGCGCTTATAATGGCGAGGCTTGGGCCACGGATCAGGATAGAGAATATAAATTCTATCCAAACTGTTCTTGGGAAGCGCAGCCATCACTTCAGTTACGTCGCCGTGGTGAATGCGAATATTGTCAAGCTCGCGCTCTGTAATTCCTGCTAAAGTTTTAGCCACACCGTTGAGGAAAGGTTCGGCCCCGATAAACCCGCAATTTGGCTCGTTCTTGGCGAGGTGTAATAAATGTTCGCCGCCGCCAAAGCCAATTTCTAAACTCACACTTTGTGCGCCTCCGAAATGTGAAAGCGGGCCCGGCAAGGCGGCAAGTGTTGGCAATAATTCTTGCACTAAGTTGCTTTGATGGGCGCTTAATGGTTTGCCCTTGGCCCGCCCCCAGAGACGGCGGCGGCTCGCATGTCTTTCTCTTCTTTCTCTATGAGGGTGCGGTTTTATGGTCACGGGAAATCCGAATAAAAGGGTCACATAAAAAACCCCGCAAATGATTGCGGGGCAGATTTGAATATCAGGTTATCATCGCCCGAACAGCGTTAGGAATCGTCTTCGGCCAATGCTCGTGCCAATTCTAAAACTTGTCTGCGAACAGCTTTGTTTTTAATTTTAGAAACTGCCATAGCCAAGGATACGCCGTCTGTTGAATTGATAAAATCATAAACAATCGGCGTTTGGTCGTTTTCGGCAAATTCGTGAGTTGTGTCGGCTACGTCCAAACCATCATAGAAAAAACTAACGGGTACGTCCATGACTTGCGACATGCGCCAAAGGCGGCTGGCACCGACACGGTTTGTACCGCGCTCATATTTTTGCACTTGTTGAAAGGTGACGCCCAATTGGTCACCAAGTTTTTCTTGGCTCATTTTTAAAAGCTGGCGACGCAAGCGAACGCGTGTGCCAACATGAATGTCTACCGGGTTTGGTGAACGCGGTGAGTGTTTTGATATCATTATTTTTATCCCTAAAATATTTTATAACCACAAGCATGTTCTCACATACCAAGGTAGGGCATCCACATATACCAGATTAATATGATCGTTTAATACCCAAATAACTCAACACTGAAATGCTAAGCATTAGCAATAACAGTATAAAGTTCACGTGCTTACTATAAAGGGTTTTTTCCAAAGGTCTAGGTAGGCGGACATCTAAAATACCGTCTTCACCTAAGTTTTTTCGTCTTAATTGACGCCCATAGGGGTCTATGATGCCTGAAATTCCCCCTGCAGTTGTACGTGCCACAGCTACCCCTTGTTCGATAGCCCGGTAACGGGCTTGGTTGACATGTTGCCTTGGCCCTGAAGAATTGCCGTACCAGCTATCATTTGATAGATTGAGAATCCATTCAGGTCTTTTGCCGCTTGGGGTTAAACTTGCTGGTGTGAAGCCCGGGAAAATAATCTCGTAACAAATCTGTATGCTGACAGGCGGCAAACCTTTTATGGTAGGGACGCTTCCACTTTGCCCCGCAGTCATACCGCGCAGTGCGGTCGAAAGACTTTTCAGGCCAAGTTTTTCAACCCATTTTCCGCCCGGTATAAATTCCCCGAACGGCACAAGCCTTTGCTTGTCATAAAACGAAGAGGCTTGCCACGGCTCGTTTGCGGGAAAGGAAATAGCCACGGCGGCATTAAAATAATCAGGTTCAGTTTGGGTAGGGCGGGTCTCGGCGCGCAGGGTTTGGGTGATAAATACGGGCGCGTCTCCTGTGCCAGAACGCATGAGTTGGTCAAGGGCACTCATAAACCCTGTGTCTTCAAGCAACAGACCTGGCAATGCACCTTCAGGCCAGATGATATGGGTGACATCATCAAAGCCCGCGCTCATGGACAGGCGCAAATAATGGTTGGCGATTTCCACATATTTACTCGGGTCAAATTTATCACGTTGGTGTATATTGGCATGTATAATTCGAAGCGTGACCCCGTCTACATATTGTGTATTTTGCACAGGCGCGGCGTGTAATCTTTGGTGGCCAAACCCGAATATGCCGCCAAGCACGGCAAGACCTAGAACCAAGGGCAGGTATTTTTTAGCCGATATGCTTACGGCTAAAAGACTGGCGACGATAAGCACCAAAGCGCTCAGGCCGTAAATACCGATGATGGACGCGGCTTGGGAAATCGGTTTGCCAGCGGGGAAAATATAGCCAGGTAAATTCCACGGAAAACCACCAATGAGATGACCACGGGCAAATTCAGCCAGAAACAAAAGTCCAGCAAATAGGGGTGCGCGCCATAGAGACTTTGTAGAGAGTGATGTTGTGGACAGTGATATTGAACGTTGAGAAAATTTGACATAGAGCGCGCCTGCAACAG
This sequence comes from Robiginitomaculum sp., assembly GCA_016765255.1. Classification (GTDB taxonomy): domain Bacteria; phylum Pseudomonadota; class Alphaproteobacteria; order Caulobacterales; family Maricaulaceae; genus Robiginitomaculum_A. Next base: position 3,937 of record JAESQI010000146.1, read on the forward strand.
CCCAAAACAGGGCAAAGCCCGCGCAAAAAGCGAAAACGGCAAAGGGCATGACTGGAATAAATTCGGGGCCACGGGCAATAAAGGCCGACCCAACCCAGTACAGCCCAAATAGAAAATAGCCAAAGCCAAAGTTAAAGCCTGTCCAAAACCCTGCTTTCACAGGTTTGGCGCTACCGCGCACCCTGTCCAATCTGATCATTAAAAAAGCCAACATCAAAATGGTGAGCGGCCAGATATAAAAAGGAGCGTGGCCAAGAACGGCGAGAGACCCTAGACAAAAAGTTAACAAAGCCCCGCGAAACCCTGACAGATTGGCCAAGCGTTTAACGAGAGATTGTGAAATTGGGATCGCCATATTTTATATGGATGTTTGTGTTGCAGTACGTACCCTAATGCGCTTGATACGGCGGGGGTCGGCATCGAGTATCTCAAATTCTATCCCGTAAGGGTGGCGGACAATTTCACCGCGTAAGGGTACGCGTCCCGCCAAAGAGACAACAACCCCGCCAATGGTGTCCACCTCTTCGTCTTCTTCGGGCGTGGCAATGTCGCGACCAAATACGGCCTCGAAATCTTCTATGTCGGCGCGCGCATCTACGTCCCAATATATTTCGCCCTTTGCAGTTTTGCGGGCATTGATATCTGGTTCCGCCTCGTCGTGTTCGTCCTCGATATCCCCGACAATGGGTTCGATTAGGTCTTCGAGGGTTACCAGCCCGTCCGTACCACCGTATTCATCCACGACGATGGCCATATGAATACGTTTAACTTGCATTTTACGCAGCAGGTCTTCGGCAGACATGGACGGCGGCACATAAAGAACTGGCCGCAGTATTGAATTCACAACTTTTTTGGTAGGATATGTTTTGGTATTTCGTCCTTTGGCATCAAAGCTTAAATAGGCGAACACGTCTTTGACATGCACCATGCCAATTGGATCGTCGAGGGTGTCATTATAGGCGGGGAGGCGGGAGTGACCAGCATCTTTTAACGTTACGGCAAGAGTTTTTAGACCCACGCTTTTTTCAATCGCAATGATTTCAGCGCGCGGCACCATAACATCTTCAACTTTTAAGTTATGAAAGTTTTCCGCAGCGCGTAGGAGAAGATTACGCTCCGAAAGGCGCTCAGTGTCGTTTTCTGCCAGCGACTTATGGGACGTGAAGGGAAATAATTTTGAGAATATGGACGATAGTGCTTTCACAATATTCTCTCATTAGCATAGGGATCGGAAATTCCCAAATCGGCCAATATTTGCGTTTCTAAGCTCTCCATAATGTCCGCGTCTTTGGGGTCTTCATGGTCATAGCCTTGTAGGTGTAAAAACCCGTGGACAATTAGGTGGGACAAATGATTTTTTATTAAAATTTCTTGCGCGCTTGCTTGGGCCGTAATGGTGTCGAAGGCAAAAACAATATCGCCTAAAAGTGGGGAAAATTCAGCGCTGTGGTTTGCAGACCCGTTTTGGGTGGGCCCATTTTGTGCGGGAAAGGACAAGACATTGGTTGGTGCGTCAATATTTCGGTATTGCTGGTTGAGGCTTTGCATCTGGATGTCGCTGACAAAGGCGAGGCTAAGCTCTGAAAAAGGTTTTGGCTGGCATTGTGTCATCGCACCAGCGATAGCCCGTTCACTTAAACCTTGCAAATCACTCAATTCTGCCCACCGGTTATCTTGCACACATATATCAATTTCGTAATCGCTCATCAGTGATTGGCATCCCGTTCATAAGCACCCACGATTTTACCGACCAAAGGATGGCGCACGACATCGCTGGCTTCAAACACTACGGAACCTATATCGTCAATGCCTTGTAATATTGAAAGGGCATGAGCCAATCCCGATGGTTGACCAGAGGGGAGATCGCTTTGGGTTGGGTCACCCGTGACCGCATATTTAGCGTGCTCACCAAGGCGAGTTAAGGCCATTTTCATTTGGGCAACTGTTGCATTTTGCGCCTCGTCAATCACAACGAAAGCATCTGATAATGTGCGTCCGCGCATAAAGGCGAGCGGCGCAACTTCTATTTCGCCGATTTCCATACGGCGTTCAACATCTGCATGCCCCAAGACCATATTAAGGGCGTCCCAAATTGGCTGCATATAGGGATCCACTTTTTCTTTGAGGTCGCCCGGTAAAA
>JAESQI010000147.1 GCA_016765255.1 Robiginitomaculum sp.
TCGCGCCGCGTCTGGTGGCCAATGCAGCAGATGTCGAAGAGATCGCCGCCTTTGGACAAAACGCTGATGTAAAAGCCATGAAGGGATGGCGTTGGGACGTTTTCGGACAAGACGCCCTGAACATGCTCGACGGAAAAATTAGTCTGCAACTCAAAGACAATGAAGTGATTGCGGTTAGGACGGATGGATAACGCCCCCTCTATACGGCCCTTTATTCGCCCCCTCATTTACACGCCTCCGACGGATCCAATCGACATCCTTTACGCAGATGAGCACACTCTCATCATCAACAAACCTGCGGGCCTATTAAGCGTCCCCGGCAAAACGCCAGAAATGTTTGATTGTTTAGAAAGCCGTCTGCAAGCCATTTATCCCCATGCCCGTATTATTCACAGGCTTGATTTGGCGACAAGTGGCATTATGGTGCTGGCCATGACTCACAAAGCCCTCCGCCATATTGGCTTACAGTTTGAACGGCGCCACGTTAAAAAGTCATACAAAGCTGTCGTTTGGGGAGAGGTGCAAGGCGGGAGCGGCCACATAAACCTCCCCCTAATTTGTGATTGGCCAAACCGCCCACTACAAAAAGTTGATTTTGAGACTGGCAAATCCGCACAAACGGATTGGCACGTCACAAGGAGAGAAAACGGCTTCACACACTTAGATTTACACCCCAAAACAGGACGCTCGCATCAACTTCGCGTCCACCTAAAAGAAATCGGTCATCCAATACTCGGTGACCCTCTCTATGCACACGAAGATGCGTATCAAGCCTCAAACCGCCTTATGCTCCACGCACATACACTTGCATTTTATCACCCCGATGGCGGAAAATGGACGGAGTACGAAACAGCATCACCATTTTAGTATCAGCCTCCGTTACGGTTGGTTAATTCGGAGATGCGCGTCTGTAAATAGTTAAAAAACATAGTACATATGTTTCAAACATCGTACTCCCTCACCCTCATTACGCTCGACCTCACCCCACAGGAGAGGTGAGAAAACCATGTTTACCTTGGGTGGGGCAATAGACTAACGTCTCCAAGCCTAAAATCCACAATATAGCACAAACCTAACCTCTCCCTTGGGGGAGAGGTGCGCGGGCAGCGCGGTGAGGCGTTAGGATATCTGCTTAAGGATTCTACTTCTTTGCCCAAAGAAATTAAAACAAAGTGCCTTGTAAAAACTTAGAGGCGAAGCTTCGGGTTACGTTGGCTTTTTTTTGGGCTGCGGCCTTGTCTAAATCTCTGACTAAAGACCGTAATGCATTGACTGATCTATCCGTATTCGCGAGTAAGTAAGAAATCAGAGCTTCGGAGACTTTTAGTCCACGGTCTTTAAACAGTTTGTGCAGTACACTAGACAATACATCCTCATCGGGTTCATCAAGGTGGGCGATTTGAATATTTTTTAGACGAGACCTTAAATCTGGAATATCCACATTCCATTGATTAGGCGGGTTTCGGTCACATAAAAGTAAAGCTTCAACATCACTCGTAATGGCAAGGTTGATTAAGGTAAAAAGTGTGAATTCATCTGCGCTTTGTGCATTGTCAATCCAAATCGCTTTCCCCCTCCACGAAGATTTTGGCGTAAAGTTTTCATTGCCGTCCAAACAAACCGTGTCGTGCTGTCTGGCCCAAATATGGCCCAAATGGGTTTTGCCACAACCGTGCGGCCCGATAAGCGACAAAGTATTATTGGCCCACATCGAGACATTATTTACGGCGCTATAGGCTTCACTATTACACGCGCCTTGAATAAAAGCAGCGTCACTGTAATCAGGGGCAATTGTTAGATCGAGCGGGAGTTGCGCGGCCATAATAGGTCTTAAAACGCGCCCGTGCGGTACAATACCATACCGAGCTTTTCGTCACGTTCTATTTTCACGCCTTTAAAGGAAAGCTCATTTCGAAGGCGCTCTATATCCCCCCCGTAGGTTAAAGACATCAATGCCCCACGCTTGGAAAGCGCAATCAATTGCGCCGAACGGATTTGCGCTGAGCCATTGATAATATCTTGGAGTTGTTGCCACTCAAATTGCGAGCGATATAATATTGACACATCCATGACGACACTTTTGGCGGTTACAGAACTGACGGAACTTGCTTTCCAATCTTCTTCAATGGTCTGCAAAACGGCTTGCGCCGCTTCGGATGCACCCACTCCACGCACAGATCCGAAAGTGCGGACGCGCCCACTATCAAGAGCAATGTCTTTTAATATGACACTATAACCATCAAGCCCTGCACTGGCCGTCGCCAACAGGATTTGCTGAACCCCGAACATCGCGCCAATCGCCCGCAAATTTTGCAAGCTGATATTATCGCCAGAGATATCCGTGATTAAGCCTCCAAGACCTGCTCGCGGTGTTAAGGCTTGCAAGGGTGTCAATGCATTAGAAAATTGCCCATCTTGCCACGCCCCAACCCATTCATTTCCGTCCCACAGACTAGCACCTTGTAAAATCGGAATCACCAGTCGGTTGCGGGACTGGGTGGAAATCAGGGTCAATCCCTTAGCGCGCATATATTGTGATATGGCATTGGGGTTAAAGGCTACAGTAATATCGCCGAGATACCGATTGGCAGATCGCTTTTCATTGGAAATTTCAAGAGCCCGGATCATCTTCGCGCCGTCTTGGCGGTCAACGCCTAAAAAGCCTTTTTGCGTTCTCTGGCTCGCCAGGCTCATGCGGTTAATGACCATATTGGCAGCGCGGGTTTGGCCATCAGTTATAGCCAGTGTCTGGGCTTCAATCGCATTTTTGGCTGTCGCGTCTACATGAACACCAGAGACCGTATAAGGGTCGCCTGCAAATGCCGTGACTGCACCAAGCCATAAAATTATAACAATGCCAAATAATCGCTTAAACATAAATATCCTCATGATTTGCCCCATACTAACCATTCTTGCGGCAAGTTAAAGGCCAGAAAGACAGCACCACGCGCAAAGATTTTATGCGGCTTTATCTTGAATTTATGGAAGAAATACGCCATTGAACAGGGATGAGCACAGAATTGCTGCACTTGTTTGGATAGGGCTATGACAGATAATAAACCATCATTAAGTTATAAAGACGCAGGGGTTGATATTGACGCTGGCGAAAGCTTGATCGAGAAAATAAAACCGCTGGCAAAAAGCACGCGTCGCCCGGGCGCAGGCGCTGAACTGGGCGGGTTTGGCGGGGCTTTTGATCTAAAAGCTGCTGGATATTCCGACCCGATCCTTATCTCGGGCACAGACGGTGTGGGCACAAAACTGCGCATCGCTATTGAAAGCGGCAAAGTGGACACAGTCGGTATTGATTTGGTGGCTATGTGCGTCAATGATGTGCTGGCTCAAGGCGCTGCGCCTCTATTTTTCCTCGATTATTACGCCACAGGGAAATTGGACGTGGATGTGGCCGCTCGTGTTATATCTGGGATTGCCGAAGGATGCCGTCAATCCAATTGCGCACTCATTGGCGGCGAAACCGCTGAAATGCCGGGCATGTATGAAGGCGATGATTTTGATCTGGCAGGCTTTGTTGTCGGAGCTGCAGAACGCGGCAAACTCCTCCCCTTAGAAGACGAAATGGTTGAGGGTGATATCCTCATCGGGCTGGCATCCTCTGGCCCCCACTCAAACGGGTATTCGCTTATCCGAAAAATTGTTGGCATATCTGGCCTTAGCTGGGATGCCCCTGCCCCATTTGCACCATCAAAAACTCTAGCAGAAGCTCTCCTCGAACCAACCTGTATTTATGTTAAAACCATTGTACCATTGATAGCTTCTGGCGATATCAAAGGCCTCGCCCATATTACGGGCGGCGGTATCACGGATAATGTGCCGCGTATGTTGCCCAAACACCTTACGCCGAAAATTGATTTTAAAGCTTGGCCGCGTCCTGCCGTCTTTAAGTGGTTGCAAGAAACTGGCAATGTTGACGAGCCCGAAATGCGGCGCGCCTTTAATTGCGGCATTGGCATGGTGTTATGTGTTGCGCCTGAACATGCGGTGGACACTTTGGAGACGCTTAAACAAAGCGGTGAAGACGCCTATATCATTGGCAATCTATGAGGCATAAAATAAAAACAGCCATACTCATTTCTGGTGGTGGCTCCAATATGGAAGCCTTAATAAATGCCAGCAAGGCAAGAGCTTTTCCAGCGAAAATCGTATTGGTGATATGTAACCAACCTAAAGCTGGCGGTATTGAACGAGCCAAAAAACTTGGTATTCCTGTCTTAGTTGTTGATCATAAGGCTTTCGGTTCCCGCGAAGAATTTGAGAGGGAGATGCACGTAAATTTGCTAAAACACCATGTCGAGCTCATCTGCAATGCTGGCTTTATGCGTATTCTTACACCCTGGTTTGTACGGCGTTGGCTCGGTAAACAAATAAACATTCACCCCTCCCTACTGCCAAAATATAAAGGACTTCACACCCATAAACGAGCCATAGAAGCTGGAGACAAAGAACACGGCTGTACCATTCACTATGTCAATGAGGGTGTTGATGACGGCAAAATTTTGGCCCAAGCACGTATTCCCCTCTTGCCGACAGATACGCCCCAAACATTGGCGGAGCGTGTCCTGATAGAAGAACACAAATTATACCCCAAAACCCTAAAGCGTGTCGCCATGGCACTCCGCTTGGCTTAAGTCCCCCCAAATATTTACCAGTTAGAAACCCTGTTCTTTGACAGGCTTTAAATCTGTTTAGCGTAGATTTACATAAATTTGCATGTGCTCTGTCATTTGATTTGCATCAGCAAATAAAAGTCTTATGGGAAGTAATAATGGCAAATGCAGATAAAAAATCAACCGTTTATAACCGTTTCTTAAAAGATACGCGCGGGGCATTCTCGTTAATGTGGGCCGTTTCGATGCTAGGTATTATGATCAGCATTGGCGCAACCTATGACATTGCGCAAATTTCCAAAGCCAAAGCCATTGCTCAATACGCCGCCGATAGCATGGCCCTAACGGCGTCGATTGCAATCGATACAAACAATGATGATAAATTCGTTGGCGGCGATACATATACTTACGCACAAATCGGCGGCGGCTCAGCCGATTTCACAGGCACAATTTCGGGCAGCGTCGAATATGATGTGGATGATAGCGAAGACCAAAATTTACCAGCAGGCGATAAAGCGAGGCTCTTGGCACGGGCTACCGTTTCAGGTGTGTATACCCCAGCTTTCATGAGTATGGTTCCAGGCATAACAACCATCAACTTTACGGCCACGTCCGATGTTGCTTACGCCGCCACAGAAGGTACGCCCGCAAGCATCTTTTTCGTCGTCGACAATTCAGGATCTATGGATTGGGATGATAGCGACGGCAATAATAAACTCGGCAGCCTAGAAACCAGCATGAAAGGTTTCATGACAACACTCGATTCTATCAATGTGGCAGGTCAAAATATTTTCCGCACTGCCCTATATCCATATAGTCAAGATTATAATCAATGGTATAGTTACATTGATACGGACGGTGTCATCCCCGCCAAAGTCGTTTCGCCCAAATGGGGTAAGTTGACCAATGGCAATATCACCCAAATGAATACATATTACGGTACAGATTCCAGCGGTTCTATGGAAGATGCCCAAATCGCCATGACCCTAGAAGACGCTGTACACGACGCAGAGAACGGCGAAGACAGCCCGTTAAAATTCGTTATTTTCATGTCCGATGGCTCCAATAATTCATCTTATGAATGCTCCACCCAAAATGTATGGGTTCCTGGTCACGACGAGTATTGGATTGATACCTATTATGGGTATAATCAATATTATTACCAAGAATATTGGTGGTTTGACCAATGGGTTACGTATTATCCAGCATCAGATGGGGAATATCAGGATCAGCAGACCTGTAGTTGGGACTACTGGGCCGACATTCAAACCAAAGCCAGTTCTGACACTATGAAAGCTGATGGTGTCATTATATACACAATTGGTTATAGTCTCGAAGTTGGTTATCCGACAGAGAACGGTCAAACCCAATGGAATAATTATGTGTATCAATCTGCAGTGACAAGGGCGCAGTCTCTATTGTCATATTGTGCAACGGACAATGATCATTATATTTTGGCCAATAGCGCAGATGATCTAAATACAACATTCCTGGAAATTGGTCAGGAAATTATCTCGGAAGTCATTCGCGTTAAACGCTAGGCATAAAAAGTTAACCTCGAAAAATATGTCATTCCAGCAAAAGCTGGAATCCGGTTACAAGCTCATAATATTGGGCGTGTAGCAGATCCTAGATCAAGTCTGGGATGACAGAAGTATAGAAATATATATGCATATATTTACTTGTCATTCCAGCCCTAGCCTTCGCGAGGATAAACTCCAGCTGGAATCCGGTTTCACACTCGCACTTGATCTCGTGTGTTCGGATCCCAGATCAAGTCTGGGATGACAAATACATGTTAAAAGGCCTACCCTACCAATTCATCTTCGCTAAAGAAGAACGCGATTTCGCGAATGGCGGTTTCAACGGCGTCGGAACCGTGAGCAGAATTTTCGCCCATGGAGAGCGCGAATTCAGCGCGGATTGTACCGGGTGCAGCGTCCTTTGGATTGGTTGCACCCATGACGTCGCGGTAAGCTTTGACAGCGTTTTCGCCCTCTAATACTTGTACAACAACAGGTTCGGACATCATGAATTCCACGAGTTCGCCGTAAAACGGACGTTCACTATGTTCAGCGTAAAAACCCTTGGCTTGGTCTTCGGAAAGACGGATGCGTTTTTGCGCAATAATCCGCAATCCTGCCTCTTCGATCTTGGCATTTATCAGCCCTGTGAGGTTTCGTTTGGTTGCGTCGGGTTTAAGTATTGAAAATGTACGTTGAATGGCCATAAAAAGCGTCCTTAACTGGAAATAGAATTTGATTTGAGGCTCTATAACGGGCACACCCCCGTCTGTGAAGTCATTTATCAGACAAAAGGCACATAAATGTTACATATAAATGACCTTGGGTTTCGCATGGAAGGCCGCCCCCTGTTTGAACAAGCCACACTTGCTGTGACGAAAGGTTCAAAAGTTGGACTTGTTGGGCGAAACGGCACAGGTAAATCCACCCTATTTAACCTGATCAAAGGCTCACTTAGCCCTGATGACGGCAGTATCAATCTGCGCAAAGGGGCGCGTCTGGGCGCGGTTGACCAAGAAGTCCCCTCTGGCCCTGAAAGCCTGATGCAAACCGTCCTCGCGGCAGATTTAGAATTACAATCCTTACTCGCCGAGGCCGAAACCGCCCATGACCCAACCCGCATTTCAGAAATTTACACGCGTCTTTCCGACATCGACGCCTATAGCGCCGAGGCCCGCGCAGGTTCTATACTGTCTGGGCTTGGCTTTAGCGGTGAAGACCAACAAAAACCCTGTTCAGAGTTTTCAGGCGGTTGGCGTATGCGGGTCGCCCTTGCTGCCATGCTATTTGCTCAACCTGATCTTCTCCTGCTTGATGAACCTACCAACTATCTCGATATTGAAGGTACGGTTTGGCTAGAGAGCCATATTAGGAATTATCCGGGCACCGCTTTTATTGTCTCTCATGACCGAGATTTCCTCAACGCCGCTATCACGCACATTGCTCACCTAAGAGAGGGAAAACTGTTCTCCTATACTGGCAATTACGATAATTTTGAGAAACAAATGGCCGAGCAGCAAAGACATTCTATGGCCATGCGGGCAAAACAGGATGACGAGCGGCGGCATTTGGAGAGTTTCGTCAATCGGTTCAAGGCCAAAGCTTCAAAAGCTAAGCAAGCCCAATCCCGTGTCAAACGCTTAGAAAAGATGAAACCCGTGGCCACGATTGTTAACGATCCGATCCCGCCGATTGACCTCCCTAGCCCTGAAAAAGCGTTAAGCCCGCCCATCATTCGCTTTGATGAAGTGAGCCTTGGCTATACGGAAGGCGTCAACGTTTTGCGCGGCCTTGATATTCGTATCGACGAAGATGACCGCATTGGCATTTTAGGACGAAACGGGGAAGGTAAATCCACGTTCGCCAAAGCCGTTATTGGCATGTTAGAAGCTCAGGACGGGATCATCCGCCGCCATAAAAAACTCAAAATCGGCTATTTCGCCCAGCACGAGATTGACGCGCTTAATCTTGATCACAGCCCCTATGACCACGTTGTCGAACTCATGCCGGGGGCAAGTGAAGCTCAAAGGCGAGCGCGTCTGGCCCGCTTTGGGCTTGGTGTCAATAATGCCGAAACCCCTGCCCGCGATCTTTCTGGAGGCGAAAAAGCTAGGCTCCTCTTCTCTCTCATTAGTTTTAACGCCCCGCACTTGCTTGTACTTGATGAGCCAACAAATCATCTGGATATGGATAGCCGTGTTGAACTTACCAAAGCTCTCAACGCTTATGAAGGTGCTGTGATCTTGATCTCCCATGACCGTAATTTACTCGAATCGGTTGTCGATAGTCTGTGGATTGTTGGCGGCGGGCATATTCGTACTTATGACGGCACGCTCGAAGATTACCGCAAAGAACAATTGGAAAGTTTCCGCACGGGTGGTAAATCCAAGAAGAAAGACAAAGGATCGAAAACCGATAAACGCCGTGCCAATGCACAAGCTCGCAACGAAATAGCGCCTCTTAAGAAAAAAGTCGAGAAGTTGGAAAAGCAAATGCAATTCCTAAAAGATAAAATGGCCAGACTTGACGCTGAACTCGCAATGCCCGATCTGTTTACCAATGATTTGCAAAAAGCAACCTCACTGTCCCAACAAAGAGCAGACCTGCTCTCTCAACTCGAAAAGCAAGAAGAGCGCTGGTTTGGTGCTGCGGAAATTTACGAAGCAGCGAAGGCAGCTCTTTAAATTCTTTCATCGTCTTATCTCATCTCATCACGTCATACCCCACCCTGTGTGGGGTATCCATGGCCAAAACAGTGAATACGTCCGCAGCATGGATACCCGTCACAGGGGCGGGCATGACGGAGGTGATGGGGCGGAAAAATGGTTGGTGTTTAATGGCCTAAACCGATTATCTACAGGTCAATTCCCGCACATACCCAAAGGCATCAAGTTCCACCGTCAAGCGGTCGCGCTCTATTGGCCCGAGTGCGTCCCCAAGCCGAACCGCCTTAATAGCGGGCGCGTATAAAACCTGCCCTGCAAGGTATTCTGTAATTTGCACAAAAGGCGGGTCAGGGCGCATATCGGCTAAGAAATCATCCAAGTTTTGTTCCGTTTCCGCAGGTTTAACAACCCGCGTTCGCCCTGGCAAAGCAGAAAATACAATCCCGCCTTCATGTTGACCCACTAGCCCTAAAAACAAACGGGACCGACACTCGTCGTCTCTCGGAAACCGCTCAACTGGTTCGGGCCGCTGGTAGAAGGGTTGCTGATATTGTCCCATGCCTGCTGGTGGATTTTGGTTAGGCCCACCACTGCCCATGCCCGCGCACCCTGCTAGTAAACTGATACTGCCAATCAATACCCATATTTTCATACTAAAAACCTTCATGCGAATCATATCCAAATTAACACAGTTATTGGCAAGAAAAA
>JAESQI010000148.1 GCA_016765255.1 Robiginitomaculum sp.
AGAATGGCGTCTTTGCGAGCTGCAATAATGGATTTTTCGTCATTGACGCAAATGAGATGGCCATGGTTTTCTTGGATGTCGCGGGCCAGCATAACTGTGCCGTGATGTTCAGTGACAACAATGCGCGTGGTTTTCCATTTTATTTTGCCGCGTACATTTTTGGCCCCTCGACCGTGCATAGCGATAATGGTCAGGTCATAATGGTTCAACTCGCACTCGTCCAAAATACCCACGGCAGTGCTGGGCGCAACCATGAGTTTGATGGCGATATGGGTTCCAGACTGGCTGGTATAAGTTTTCATACTGTCGCCAACGGGATCGCCATATGCGCGTTTGCGCATGGTTTCTTCTTCCCAATCATCACCCAGAAACCCAAGTTCTATAAGTTGGTCACGTGCTTTTTTAAGCGCCCGCATGCCTGGAAGTTCAAACCCCCAATCGAGCATGTTTTGGCGGGCCAAATCTACGCCGCTCTTCATGCCTTTATCGGAGGGCCTGACATAGAGAATTGTAATATCGGCGTCATTGCCAGAGCCAAGCTTGATCGCGTATTTTATGCCGCGATTGCTTTCCTCGCTACCGTCAATACAGAGGAGGATATTAAACCGCGCAGGGCCTTCTTCATCGGGAAAAATTGTGTCGTCATCATCAAAATAATTGGCGCTCATAGTTCGAGTCTATCCTATAATCCGATTAAGGGCCAGTAAAATGCGGCAAATGCAAGGAGGATCAATGTAGACATAATGGCCATTTTCCAGCCAACTTTGAGAAAGTCAGTGGTTTTCAGATAACCTGATGCATAGACAATTGTACAGGCTGGAGTGCCAATAACCGTAAGATAGGCAAAGGCTGATGATATGGAGGTGATAAATCCAAGCACAAGTGGGCTTTCTCCAGCTGTTGTTGCCATATTTAGTGATATAGGCCCGAGCACAGCAACGGCGGCTCCATTTGACATGGTGTTGGTGACCAGAGTTGTGAGCACTGAAACGGCAGCGTAAAGTCCAATACCGCTGTCCATGCCATTTGGTAAAATATCGAGGAAATTTTCCGCTACCCAAAGGGCGGCCCCAGTATCTTTCATTTGTACACCAAGAGAAATAGCCGCAGCGTAAAGCCAAACTACGCCCCAATTAACCCCGGAGTTTAAATCTTCCCAACGGACAAGGCCAAATACCATATAAGCTATCGCCCCCAAGAGTGCGATTGTCCCAAGGCCGATTTCGCTAGAGTAAAAAATCCACCCCAAGAGAGTGATAAAGAAAATGAGAATTGCCAACCAGTCACTGGACTTCATTTTTCCCTCTTTTTCGATTTCGGTGCGAAGTTTAACCACGGCCCGGTTAAGGTGTTTATACTCTGGTTTAAAGGTCATGAACAATATCAACATAACGAAAGGAAGTTGGGCTAAGAAAATAGGATAACAAACAATCACCCATTTTACGTAATCAACTAGGTATTTAAAACTCTCAGGATTGGTTGGATCATAGAAAAACTCTTTCCAATATCCAACCATAATCGCGTTTCTCGCCCCACCCGACGGAGTTCCGATGCCTGCAATCGAACATCCATACGCAATGGAAAATAGGAGGACTGCGGCGAGACCTTTGACTTTGTTAGGGTCGTCAGACGTCAATGTGATCAGGATAATGGCAACGGGCAACATCATGGCGGCGACTGTATGCTCGCCAATTACGGAGGCCATAAGACCGGAAACTAAAGCTATGCCAGACGCGACATTCAGTGTTTTCGTACCTGTCATTCGGACAATTAGATAAGCAAGACGTTTGTCCAAATTCTGTTTAACAATCGCAACCGCCAACATAAGGGAACCCATTATGAACAAGACAGAATCACTCATCAAAGAACGGGCAACTTGGGTTGAGTCTACATCCTTTAACAAAAGGATCTGACCAACGATGATCATCAATGCTACCGAGGGCAGGGGAACTGGTTCTGTGACAAACAATATGACGGCTACAACGGACATCACCAATACGATATGGCCTTCATGTGTTAGTCCATTTGGTGTCGGCGCAATGTACAGTAATGCACCGACAATAAAGGCGACAAGTAACCAGCGTTTTTCATGTAAAAAATGGGTAAAACTTCGTAAGTTTCGTGTCCCTCTTAATCGCAGGCGACGGCTGGTGCGAAGATTGAATAATGCCATATTGGTCTCTGAAAGGATTTCGTTCTTAAGACATGGAATATTGTTTCATCTATGCCGCTTTATACTTAACAGAGGGATAATATTACGTCTTTTTATGATAGTAAATGAGTGTAGTAAATGGGAAAAATTTTCGAAGAAATATCTACGTGTTTTAATTGTTGCGAATAGTACAATAATGAGCCTTTCATTGATTGACGGATTATTTTAGGTAAAAAAACCCGCTGAAACTTCAGCGGGTTTTAAAACTTGGTATTGAACTTATAAAAATTTGGCTTAGTTGCCGTATTTCCATTTCCAACCAACAGTCGCTTCATACTGTTTCATTTCAATTGTGATGAAATGGTTTGGGTTTGGAGCGGGCGGCGTAACTTCAATGCCTGTGACACTTTCATTTGGAGCAAACATGAAACCAAATTCAATAGAGTTATTATCGTTGATAACATATTCACCACCAGCCGTGATATGATCTGTTACAACACCTGGGGCAAGAATGTTTAAGGTTACATGATCAGATCCGATGGGCTGTTGATTGTGAGAATAACCTGCGCGGAGAGTCCACGGGCCATCGGTACGGTATTCGGCACCGATTTTAAATATGTCGATATCGCGCCAACCAAAACCAGGGCCGCCTATTGAACCGAAGAGGGCCGGTGTTCGAGTAGAGTTACTGACCGCGCCAACGTCCGTGTATCTGATTTGGCGAAAATCACCATTGATCGTAAAGTTAGGCATAACATCAATGGATACGCCGACTTGAAAGTTTGACGGAATGTCAAAATCGCCACCATCAGCAAACAAGCCTGCATATTCATCAAATTCGCTCATTTTGATTTTTGTTTGGTAGACACCGCCAATTCGGACATTGTCCAATACTTTCCACTCAATGCCGATCTTGCCGCCAAAGCCTGTTGAGTGTGATGTGCCAACATTGCTGAGAGCCGCGCCGTTTATTGAAGTTGTCGGGGCTGCAAAAGCTAAAAGCCCAACGGCTTCAAACAGCTGAAAACCAAATATTGGCGCGACGCCGATCTTAAAATTTCCAACTTGTTTGGCATAGCCAACGGAAATAAGAGCTTGGGTTAGGCTGATACCAGTTGTGCCGCCGCAAAACACGCCATTTGTTGCGGGTAGTGGTGGTGATACACATGCAGGGTTGGTGACATTGCGGTAATTGGTATTCATGCCGCCATTCGCTGCCAGTGAAACACCCCATGATGAAGTTGCGTCAATTTCGCGGACATAAGCAATGTTCGGTATGGCAAATAGATTTTCGCTGGATTCAAAAGTGCCGAGCGGCGTAAAGCTAGGTGCGCCTGTTGTGGAAAACTGTCTCTTTGGGCTAAAGAGGGAAATGGCTACGTCAAGTTCTGTGCCGATACCGACCATGCCAGCTGGATTGATAATGATTGCTGTCGCGTCGCGTCCATCT
>JAESQI010000149.1 GCA_016765255.1 Robiginitomaculum sp.
ATGTTGTCAATCGCGGCGTTGCTGTCCATGAGGGCAAAGTCATTGTTGGCGTTTTTGATGGCCGCCTTGAAGCACTCGATGCCAAGACTGGCAAAGTGGTGTGGAGTACGCTTACAGTAGATAAATCTATGCCCTACGCAATCACGGGCGCGCCGCGTGTCATTAAAGATAATGTCCTGATTGGCAATGGAGGCGCTGAGTTAGGGGTGCGGGGTTATGTATCCGCTTATAATGTAAATACGGGCAAATTATCGTGGCGATTTTATACAACGCCGAACCCAAATAAAAAATCTGACGGTGCGGCCTCCGATTCTATTTTTGCCAGCAGCGCAAATGCCACTTGGGGCGATAGTGGTAAATGGACAAGTGAAGGCGGCGGCGGTACAGTTTGGGACAGCATTATCTACGACACAGTCAATGACAATGTCATATTCGGGGTTGGCAATGCCTCCCCGTGGAATTCCAACACACGCGACCCAGAGGGAAATGGTGATAATTTTTTTCTTTCCTCTATAGTCGCCGTTAATGCCGATACTGGCGCTTATAAATGGCATTTCCAAACCACTCCGCGTGATCAATTTGATTTTACAGCGACACAATCCCTGATCTTAGCAGACCTCCCTATTGGTACAGAAGGCATATCCCGCCGTGTCGTTATGCAGGCCCCAAAGAATGGGTTTTACTATGTACTGGACGCTGAAACTGGCGAGTTTATATCTGGGAAGCCTTATGTGGAGCTCATGACGTGGGCCACTGGTCTTGACGCCAAAGGTCGCCCGATTGAAAACCCTAATGCTCGTAATTGGGAGGAAGGGTTTGTTGCAATTCCTGGCCCAATGGGGGGGCATAACTGGCATCCTATGGCCTATAGTCCCAATACAGGGCTTGCCTATATTCCCGCTCAACAAGTCCCCCAACTTTTAAAAGGACCAAAAAATAGGAACGCTAACAAAACCCGCTGGAATTTAGACGCACAACTTGAAGCGGGTGTTCCGCCGACCTATCCAAAAGGTACGCTTGATTTTATCCGCAAGGATTTCAAAGGAAGCCTGCTTGCATGGGATCCAGTTAAACAAGAAGCGCGGTGGAGCGTAGAACATCCTAGCCCAGGAAATGGCGGCGTTTTGACAACGGCAAGCGACCTCGTATTTCAAGGCACTTTGGGCGGTGAACTCGTGGCCTATAATGCCGTGAACGGGGATAAATTATGGGCCAAACAGGTTAATAGCGGCGTTGTCGCGCCCCCGTCTACTTATTCCATTGACGGTGAACAATACATTGCCATCGCGACTGGATGGGGTGGTGGTTGGGCCTTAAATTACGGTGTTGGTTGGGCTAAACCCGTTGTGCCTGATGTTGGACATGTGATTGTGTTTAAACTGGGCGCAAATGGCAATGCACCCGAAATTCCAGAAAGCGCGGTTGAAATAACCCCTAAAGGAAAAGCGTTTGGCAATACTGAATTGCATTTACGCGGCCTTAAAAAATACGCTGAAAATTGCATGGTATGTCACGGCCCCCTCGTAATCAGTTCTGGGGTTCTGCCCGATTTGCGCTGGTCACACCAAACCGCTGACGCAGAAAGCTGGAGCGATATTGTTATGGACGGGGCGCTGACGGACAATGGTATGGTATCGTTTAAGCAATATCTAAACGCAGACGACGCCGAAGCCATTCGCGCCTATGTGATGGATCAGGCATGGCTGGCGGTGAAAAACGGGGACGCAAAGGAACCGCCTCTTCAATAAATGCATACTTGCCTATTTAATATTATTCTAGGCGGACACAGTTAGGCAAGCTAGTATATTAAAATAACGGGGGAATATCATGAGCAATAAATTAAATGAAGTTTTAGTCAAACAGCGAACGGCGTTTAACTTAAATCCAAATTCATCTTGGAATGAGCGCAAAGATAAACTCATGAAACTTGGTAAAGCCATCAATGAAAATGAGGGCAAGTTTCAACACGCTATTTCTGAAGATTTTGGTAATAGATCATTTGTCGAAACAACCGTAGCAGAGGTAACGATTATTCACGGCGCTATCAAACACGCCCTTAAGCATACACCCAAATGGATGCGAACGCGCAAAGCACCGACCGCCATGCAGTTTAAACCTGCCACTAACCGTATCGTCCCCCAACCACTCGGGGTTATCGGGATTATAAGCCCTTGGAATTACCCTTTGCAACTTGCCGTTATGCCCCTTATTGGCGCTCTCGGCGCGGGTAATCGTATAATGATAAAGCCGAGTGAATATACACCGCGATTATCAAGTCTGTTAAAATCAGTCCTCGGGGAAATATTTTCAGAAGACGAAGTATATGTGGCCGTTGGCGGTGTGGAAGTCGCCCAAGAATTCTCAAGCCTACCCTTTGATCATCTCTTATTTACAGGCTCCACAAATGTAGGCCGAATTGTCGCTGGTGCAGCCGCCAAAAACCTAACCCCCGTCACTCTCGAACTCGGCGGAAAATCCCCGACCATTATTGATGATAGCGCTAACGAAAAACTTGCCGTCGCTCGCATAACAAATGGCAAGTTAGTCAATGCAGGACAAACCTGTGTTTCTCCTGATTATCTACTCATGCCGCAAGGGAAAATTGACGGGTTTGCAGACGCCCTCATCAAACAGGCCGAAACTTTTTACCCGACTTTTGCGGGTAATAAAGATTACACCTCTATTATCGCAGACAGTCATTATGCGCGTCTGCAAGGTTTATTAGAAGATGCAGAAATTAAAGGTGCAAAAATACGTACGGCAGGTAATGACGACACGCAAGTCATGGCGCAAGAGCGCCGCATCCCCTTAACCGTTGTGACCAACACAACGCCTGATATGAAAATCATGCAAGAAGAAATTTTTGGCCCACTCTTGCCAATTGTGGCAAGTGAGACGCTGGAAAGTTCAATGGAATATGTGCAAGAACGTGACCGACCTCTGGCTCTATACTGGTTTGGGGAAGATAAAACCAAACGCGACCATGTATTGAAAAATTCAATTTCTGGCGGTGTCAGTATCAACGAAACTGTATGGCACGTTGTCCAAGAAGATATCCCGTTTGGCGGGGTTGGCCCCTCTGGCATGGGCGGCTATCACGGCGCGCACGGGTTTGAAACCTTCTCCCATATGAAAGGTGTGTTTTTCCAAAGCAAATTTAGCGGCGGCAAAATGCTCTACCCACCCTATTCCGATAAGACACAAAAAGTGCTTGGCCTAATGAAAAAATTTATGTGAGTTTGAGGGAAAATGAAAATGAAACAAAACCTATTCTGTAGCGCTATTTGTGTATCAACATTTGTCTTGGGCGCATGTCAACCAAGTTCGCAAGATACAAAGTCACCCTCGTCGGAATCTTCAATGTCTCCCACCGAAATTTCAATTTCGGCCGCAAAATATCCTGATAAACTCTTATGGGGCGACACGCATTTACATACGGCCAACTCCGCAGATGCATTTTCCTTTGGGGCGCGTCTTACCCCTACGGATGCATACCGCTTTGCTCGGGGGGACGCAGTCAAATCAAACTCAGGCCAAATTGCTAAATTAAAACGCCCGCTTGATTTTCTAGTCGTTGCCGACCACGCTGAAGGTCTTGGTATCATCAATGAACTTTATAAAGGCAACCCAATACTTATTAGCGACCCTAAGGCTAAGCGCTGGCACGAAATGCTCAATGACGGCCCAGAGCAGTCTGCACTTGTGGGACAAGAATTAATCATGTCTCTTGCCAATAAAACTTTGCCAAAAACTATGCGCAACCCGCTAAAAATAATCCCCCTATTGAGGTCGATTTGGAGGCGCAATACGGAAATAGCAGAAGAGTTTAATGACCCCGGCACATTCACAGCATTGCTAGGATATGAATATACGTCGACACCAAGTGGTAACAATCTTCACAGAATTGTTGTTTTTCGCGACAACAAGGACAAAGTTGACAAAATTTTGCCGTTTTCGTCCATTCAATCCACCGATCCAGAAGACCTTTGGGTGTGGATGGGAAAATATGAGAGAAAGACTGGCGGACAGGTTCTCGCCATGCCCCATAATAGCAATCTCTCTAATGGATTGATGTTTGCTAAAACTGATTTTAACGGTAATGCAATTGACGCAAAATACACTCAAAAGCGCGCTAGGTGGGAGCCAGTCGTTGAAATTACTCAAACCAAAGGTGACAGCGAGAGCCACGCTTTTTTATCTCCTAATGATGAATTTGCAGGCTTTGGAGATATAGGTTGGGATTTGGGAAATCCAAGTCTTCAATCCACAAAGACACCAGAAATGTTAACGGGAGACTATGTGCGCGAGGCGCTTAAAACGGGTCTTACACTCGAAGCAAAAACGGGAACTAATCCATATAAATTAGGGTTCATAGGATCAACCGATAGCCATACGGGTCTTTCAACAGGTGATGAGGATAATTTTTATGGCAAGTTTGGCAGCAATGAACCGCGTAAAGGCCGCGCAGATAAAACCGTTGGTATAGGAGATTCAGCGGTAACACGCTATGGCTGGCAATACTTGGCGGGCGGTTATGCGGGCGTTTGGGCCAAAGCGAATACCCGTACCGAGATTTGGGACGCTCTTAAACGCAAAGAAGTTTACGGGACAACGGGGCCGCGCATACGGGTACGGTTTTTTGGGGGGGATTACAACGCTGCGGACACCTCAAACCTCGTCAATCAAGGATATCAAAACGGTGTCCCTATGGGGGGCGATTTAACCCTCCTCCAAGGCCAAAGCCCAGACTTTATGATCGCAGCGAGTAAAGACCCTGACGGGGCTAATCTTGACCGCATTCAGATCATAAAAGGCTGGCGTAGTGCAGACGGCGCAACCCACGAAAAAGTTTTTGATGTGGCATGGGCTGGAGAACGACGCATTGGAGAGGACGGAAAATTAGCAAGTATTGGTTCAACCGTAAATATTGAAGACGCAAGTTATGAAAACACTATCGGCGCAGCCGAACTGGTCAAAGTGTGGACAGATCCAGAATTTGATCCGAGCCTTGCCGCATTTTATTATGTGCGGGTCTTGGAAATCCCAACGCCGCGATGGCCTGTATTTGATGCCAAACGGTTTGAATCAAACATTCCGAAAGATGCCCCCCTCACCCAGCAAGAACGTGCGTACACATCACCGATTTGGTATACACCCTAATAATATATGGAGAGACGAATGAAGAAAATATTGTGTATTGGTACATGCTTGATTGCGCTCACAGCGTGCAGTGCCGACAAAACTGAGACCTCGAATGCTCAAATTGGTATTCCCGACCCTGCACCGACGATTGCCGAAATAAATGCAGGTGAACATTATTCACCACCTGCAAATGCGCAATACCCGACCCGCGTCTTTTGGGGTGACACACATCTTCATACAGAACTCTCCCAAGACGCATTCATGTTTGGTGTAACTCTTGGCCCCGCCGATGCCTATCAATTTGCCAAAGGCTTGCCTGTGAAGGCGACCCACGGTGAAATTGCCAAGATTGACCGCCCGCTAGATTTTCTGGTTATCGCAGACCATGCCGAAGGATTGGGCGGGATGATAGCATTGATGAATGGTCACGAAAAAATCGCCAGTGTTGAAAAGTTCAAAGGCTGGAAGAAAATCCTATCAACAGGAACACCAGAGGAAAGACGAGGCCTTTTTAACACCACCAGAGAAGATGGCTGGCCAAAGGAACTTGACGACCCGCAAGTAAAATCTGATGCTTGGGCCTATCAACGCAATACGGCAGACACCTATAACGAGCCGGGGAAATTTACAGCACTTATAGGCTTCGAATGGTCATCATGGCCAGGCGGCAGTAATTTACACCGTGTCGTCATCTTTCGTGACGGCGCAGAAAAAACGGGGAAAACAATTCCTTATTCTTATCACGAAAGTGACAGACCAGAAGATTTATGGGCTTATCTGGCAGCTTATGAAGCAAAAACGGGCGGACAAGTTTTGGCCATTCCCCACAACGGCAATCTCTCAAATGGCCTCCTTTACCCAATCACCAACAGAGATGGGCAACCTCTTTCAGCGGACTACACAAAAACCCGCGCACACTGGGAACCTTTGATGGAAATTACCCAAATCAAAGGCGACGGGGAAACTCATAAATACCTATCCCCGAGTGATGAATTTGCAGATTATGAAACTTGGGATTTCGGCAATTTTGCCGGTGTCCCTAAAAAAGATGAAATGCTCGAATTTGAATATGCCCGCTCAGCCTTGAAAAACGGATTGAAACTTGAAACAGCCACGGGAACCAACCCATATAAATTTGGTATGATTGGTTCAACCGATAGTCATACTGCGTTATCAACGGCTCAGGAAGACAACTTTTTTGGCAAACATAGCGCAGGTATGGAACCTGGGGAAACACGTTGGAAAGATCCTATTGGCAAAGCTAAAGAAACTGCGGTGCCCGGTTTTTTAATGGCCTCATCTGGCTTTGCCGCCGTTTGGGCAAAGGAAAATACCCGCGAAAGTCTATTTGACGCCATGCGGCGCAAGGAAGTCTACGCAACAACGGGCTCCCGTATGACAGTCCGCTTATTTGGCGGTTGGAACTATAATGCCAAAGACGCTCAAAACCCTAATTTTGCCAGTATCGGCTATGCAGGCGGGGTCCCAATGGGTGGCGACTTGCAGGGCAATGAGGGTCGGGATGGAGATGCACCTCACTTTCTTGTCGCTGCGTCGAAAGACCCACTCGGGGCCAATCTTGACCGCGTACAAATCATCAAAGGCTGG
>JAESQI010000150.1 GCA_016765255.1 Robiginitomaculum sp.
CTATGGCTGGATTCAACGTCACGCCCTAGTGAGCTTAAATGTTCTGACAAAACATTGACCAAAGTATCAATCTCTTGCAAGCGCAAAGCCCCTTCTTGATGAGCGAGTTCGCGCCCTTCCTCTAAGCCATCCTCATAGGTTTTATTCAAGTTTCTAGCCGCAGGCAGATCCTCAGTTTGCGAAAAGTTTTGATGAAACACATCCAGTTCGTGCAAGGAAGCCGCCTCTGCACAATCAAAGGGAAGCAGTTTATCAAACACATTTATTTTAGAAACTGCACTCATTGACTTCCTAACCTACGCAATTTTTTTCTGACCAAACTCTAATCCCGTTTCTGAATTAGAATCCAGCCATGAGCTTAAAAGAGCCGCCGCTTCATTTGGATTGTCCTGCGCAACTTTTTTAAGCAGATCAATCGGGTCTTCGGGAATTTCAGACGCTACAGCCTCTGGCGCGTCAAGAGCCCCCGCAGACATCAATTCCATTGGCAACAACCCGTCTTCGCCCCCCTCAGGGCGCTGCGTTAACAATGGGCGGACAACAAACATACCCAAAATCAAAACAATAACGCCGAGAAATCCAGCCTGTATCATGCTCCATAAATATTGTTCTAGGAATTGTTGCATCAAACTTGGCGCTTCAATTGCGCCCGTTAAATCAGGCTTTTTAAAAGGGAAGCTTTTGAGCGTTAACACATCGCCTTGATCCTTGTTGATCCCCGCCGCCGCCAACGCAAGCTCTTGCAACGCCTGTAATTCTTCAGGAGGTCTGGCCTGCGAAGTCGCAACACCTTGCGCGTCAACAACAGTCAAATCATTAACCAAAATGGCCACGGTCATACGTTTGATAGCACCGGGTAATATCTCCGTATTACGTACCAGTTCTGATACTTCGTATTGAATGGTTTCCGTTGTCTCGCCTCGGTTTGAACTTCGGGTCGATCCGTTGGAAGCGTCCCCTTCTGGTAAATTACTAGCAATTGTCACCGCCGCACTGCCCTGCCCTGAGCTAGTGTCCGTCACTTCGCTTGTGACTTGAGATTTCACAACACGACTATCTGGATCAAAGGTTCGCTCAACCGTTGTAACATGCTCTCGGTTCACATCCAACGTCACACTCACACGCGCATTACCGCTCCCCACTCGCGCTTCGAGAATAGACAAGAGGTTTTCTTTAATGGCCATTGCCCGTTCAATCTCGTCCGTAGAACCCGATGAGCGGTTCGCCATCATTGCATTGGCACTGCCCGGCCCCGCCACAATCCCCATACGGGCATCAATCACGACAACATCATTTGGCGAAAGCCCTGCAACCGCCAGTGCTGTCATATACTGAATGGCCTTGGCTGTTTGCAAATTCATTCCGCTCGATGTACTCACTGTAACGGACGCAGATTGGGCAGCAGGTGCTTTTGAAAAACTTGCTCGTTTTGCAGTCCCCAAATGAACTCGCGCCATATTAACATTGGGCAGGCCCAGTATAGTGCGCCCCAACTCACCCTCTTTAGCGCGCCAATAGGCCGTGTTAAACATATCAGACGTCATGGCGAAACTGTTGACATTGTCAAACAACTCATACCCAGCCATACTTTGGCGCGGCAGGCCGTCCTTAGCCAGTTCCATACGCAGAGCGTCGCGCTTACCGGCCTCCGCGTAAATAGCGGATCCGCGCACTTCATAGATAACATTTTTAGCTGCTAGAACAGCAACGACTTCACCCGCCACTTGTCCATCAAGCCCTGAATACAACAAGTCGAGTTTTGGCTTTAATGATTGTTGGGTGAGGAGTGTCAATGCAAGGATCGTCGCGAACACCGAGACGATTGCCACTACTTGTTTCTGCCATTGTAAAGACCTAAAGGCCAAAAACGCATTCATGCGGTACGCTCTCCCATTCCTTGGTAAAATAACCGTCATCTTGACTTACTTTTTAAGTAGTTAAAATGTCTTAACAAAGTATTTACCATGACGGGTTTACAGACAGTTAAACGGGTTTGTTTTAACATTTGTTCAATTGGCAGGAAGCCTTATGAAAAAGCCTAAAAAAGAGAAGAAGAAAAAAGTCAAAAAAGGCGGCGATACACCTGCCAAAAAAGGCGGTATGCTTGGAAAATTGGCCCTTGTGATTGCCATGGGCGCAACCTCATTTTGTACAGTCTTTTTTCTACCCCGCCCCGACCCTGTTGTCGCCAGCGCAGACGCAAGTGATTCTCACGCAAAAAAAACCGACCAACACGCCGAGCCCGAACCCGTCGCGACTGCATTCCTCGATATGGAAAGTTTTACAGTGTCTCTAAAAGGCCGGAAACGGGTTTTACGACTTGGGGTAACCTTAGAAACACCAGAAGATATGGTTGATTTTATTGACCCTAATGACCCACAGCTTCGTGACGCTTTTATGGGATATTTAAGCGCGATTGAAATGGCACAAGTCGAGGACGCTACTTTTTTAGTCCGCTTGCGCGCCCAACTAACTCGTAGAGCCCAATTCGTTCTGGGCGAAGCCAATGTAACCAATATCCTCATAACCGATTTTTTAGTGAGATAATGATGCCCGCACCCATAAATTTAGAACATGTTCTCGATATAACGCTTATTTTCATATCAGGCTTTGCCGTCTTTTATTGCTGGCTGTTAAGCCGACGTCTGCAACGCTTACAAAGCCTTGAAACAGGGCTCGGGGCCTCTATCGTGTCCTTAACCGAGGCCATTACCAAAACCAACCAAGCTGCAGTTGAAGCCAGAGAATCAACAGTTGAAACGGTTAAAACCTTAAAGGCATTGCTGCGCAATGCCGAAGACACACTCCCACAAGTCGAGGCAAGGCTGGAAAGCTTACGCAATGTCCAGCGCAACGCTCAAAACAAACAAGACGAATTAAATGCCGTGCTTCAGAATTCCATTGACCCTGCTCTTAAAAATGCACGAACGACTTCGAAATCCCTTTTGCAGATTGTTACGGAAATTCAGAAATATCAGACAAAGTCACGCCTAAGAGTATTGCATGAAAACGCGCATTCTCCCAGTTTTAGGTGCGCTTTTCGCTGTTATTTTAATCAGCCGCTCGGTCGCACTTTCTAGTGAAGTGAAAGCAGAAAAAGCACCTGAACATTCGGAAAATTCTGCAAAACCCGCTGAACACACGGCAGTTCCCGCAGACAACACACAAGCCTGTGTCACTGGCGATGTTTTGAAAGCCATCAACGCCAAGATGGACGTTTTAAAACTGCGCGAAACAGAAATGTCAGAAAAAGAAACCGCCTTTGCCGCTATTACTGAAAGATTGAAAAAAGAAATTGCCCTCGTCGAGAAGGCCAAAAACTCACTGGCCAAAGATGCTCAAACACGCACGGAACTGGCCCAAAATGATATTATCCATTTAACCACAATGTATTCAACCATGAAACCAAAACAGGCGGCTCAGATTTTCAACAAAATGAATTCTAGGTTTGCGGCTGGGTTTTTGCGCGTAATGAAAGGCCAAAGAGCAGGTCTGATTTTGGCCGCAATGGACCCTAAAAAAGCCTATGAAATCAGCCTTGTCCTCGCGAGCCGCAATGCTAAATACCGAACAAAACAGGCTATGAATTAAGACCATTTATGTGGTGACGCAAATGATCTTCGATGAAGCTGGCAATAAAAAAGTAGGAATGATCATAGCCCTCTTGAAGACGTATCTCCATTGATTGCCCCGCCCGTTGACACGCAGATTTAAAAACTTCAGGCTTTAATTGCTCCGTAAGAAAATTATCATTCATGCCCTGATCAATGAGAATGTGCGCTTTGCTAGGAGACGCTAACACTAACTCTGTTGCGTCATAAGCAGTCCAGCTTTCTTCATCCTCCCCCAAATACCCCTTAAATACTTTTTGCCCCCAAGGGACTTGGGTTGGCGACGTAATCGGCGCAAATGCCGAGCAGGTTTTAAAAGGTTGTGGGTTCTTAAGGTGCAGCGTAATCGCCCCGTGACCGCCCATTGAATGCCCGCTAATGCCGATACGTTCAGGATCGCAAGCTGGGTCTTCTTTCATCCACGCCGTTAATTCATCACGGATATAGGTTTGCATTTGGTAATGTTTCGACCAAGGCTGGCGGGTCGCGTCCAGATAAAACCCTGCCCCCTTGCCAAAATCATAGCTGTCCTTGTCATCCGGTACATCATCCCCGCGAGGACTGGTATCAGGCGCAATTAGAATGAGCCCGAGTTCAGCTGCCATCCTCTGTGCCCCCGCCTTAACCGTAAAATTATCCTCGGTACAGGTCAGACCCGACAACCAAATAAGCGACGCGCACGGCCCATCCTTAGCTTGAGGCGGCATAAACACCGCCACCCGCATATCGCAATCATTAGCGTCAGAGCGGTGCTCAAAAACATATTGCGTCCCACCAAACATTTTATTTTCAGATATTTGTTTCGTCATGATATGGCCTTGTAATTTTGTCTATTTTGTCTATTATAGACAAAATAGACAAAACCTATGGAAAAAGTAATTGCCGCAGAGGCTAAACAAAAATTCGGTCAATTGCTAGATAAAGCACACTGACAATACCGAAGCTCTACGTGTGCTCACACATGGCAATTACCAAATAGTTTATGAA
>JAESQI010000151.1 GCA_016765255.1 Robiginitomaculum sp.
CCGCCATTATTCTCTTACTCTATTAAACTAGTTTAATAGAGTAAGAGAATAATGGGTAATGTTAGACGTGACTTTAGAACTATATTTTGGAAGCAATTTTTATCCTAGTGCGCTTTGAGGGCCGTCTAAATGGAACTGAGTATCTGACTCAAACGGCATAAGGTTTCAAAATATTGCGCCCACATACAACAATGGCATTAAAAAACTAAATCTATTTCTTGACCATTCCCGAGTGCTGGTTTTAGATTATATCATGAGACAATATTCTATATTACCAGCCCCGATTATAAGTTTACCAATTGTCGGAAGTGATGACCGCTACCCTGTTCGCAGGATATATTGTGTGGGCAAAAACTACAAAAAACATGTCGCAGAAATGGGCGGCGATCCCAAAAAATCCGCACCAGTATTCTTCACTAAGAGCCGGGAAACAATCGTCCAAAACGGGAGCTTCATCCCCTACCCACCCCAAACAGATAATCTACATTATGAAGTGGAACTCGTCGTCGCATTAAAATCCAGTACGGAAATATTTGGCTACGGCACAGCCATAGACATGACACGGCGCGACATTCAAGCATTGGCAAAATCAAAAGGCGGCCCGTGGGATATGGCCAAAAATTTTGACCAAAGCGCC
This sequence comes from Robiginitomaculum sp., assembly GCA_016765255.1. GTDB lineage: Bacteria > Pseudomonadota > Alphaproteobacteria > Caulobacterales > Maricaulaceae > Robiginitomaculum_A. The sequence continues at coordinate 638 of JAESQI010000151.1, forward strand.
CCCTGCTCTGCCTTGACCAAAATTGAGCAAGCTCCTGATTTATCTCATGCAATAATAAGCTTGCGCAAGAATGGGTTAGTTATGCAAAACTCTTGTCTCAATCATATGATCTGGTCAGTCGAAGAAATTATCAAACACTTATCGGCCAGCGTAACCTTGGGGGCGGGCGACATAATTCTTACAGGAACTCCCGAAGGCGTAGGCTCCGTCATTGCAGGCGGCACTATAATCGGCGCGGTCGAAGGCCTTGCCTCAATCGAGGTGAGCTTTACCCATGGTTAAATATACACTCCATAACTACTTTCGCAGCACCACCTCTGCACGGGTTCGCATCGCCTTGGCCATCAAAGGCATAGACTATAATTATAAAGGATACGCTTTATTACCGGGTGAGCACAAACCGAAAGCCTATTTAAACCTCAACCCGCAAGGTCTTGTTCCGTCTTTAGAAATTGACGGCAAAACAATCATTACGCAATCCATGGCGATTTTGGAATATCTTGATGAAGTTCACCCTAGCCCGCCTCTTTTGCCTACATCGGCTCTAGGCCGTGCGCGTGTACGTTCACTCTGCCAAATCATCAGCACGGATATTCATCCCATCAATAATTTACGAATTTTACAATATTTGGAAAATAATTTCGAAGCCAGTGCCGATGATAAAAAAGCATGGTATTTAAATTGGGCCCATGCAGGGTTTGAGGCTTTAGAAACAAGATTAGCAAATGAACCCGAAACTGGGAAATTTTGTCACGGTAACACTCCGACTATGGCCGATATTTGCCTCTATGCCCAAATGTTTAATAACACTCGATTTGGCATGGATATGCGTGCATACTCGACCATAATACGTATACACAAACACTGTGAGAATTTAGAAGCGTTTATAGCGGGCGCACCCTTAAATCAACCTGACGCAAAATAAGAGAGTAATTATGATGAAACGTATTTTTAGTGGTGTATTCGCCGTGATTATTTTAGGCCTCGCCTATCTTTTATTTTGGCCTGTTCCCATTCAACCAGTCTCTTGGGAGGCCCCAACCAATAAGGGATATGTAGAACAATTTTCCCCCAATATGGACTTATCAGGCCTTAAAACTTTGGCCATTGGCGATCATCACGGACCCGAAGATGTGGATGGTCGATTAGAAGACGGTATATTATATATTTATACATCAAGCCAAGGTGGCGATATTATCAAAATCAACCCAAAAAACAATACGCACACTATTTTTGCCAACACAGGCGGTGACCCCCTTGGTTTGCAATTTGATGGCAATAACAATCTTATAGTTGCCGATGCCAACCGAGGACTCCTAAGCATTGATACTCATGGCACTGTCACTTTGCTTACGAATCAGACTGATACGGGTAGCCCCATTTTATTTGCAGATGAACTTGATATAGCTGCCGATGGCAAAATTTATTTCTCAGATGCCTCGACAAAATTTGGCGCCAAGGCTTCGGGCAGTACATTGGTGGGAAGCTTATTGGAGCTAATGGAGCACGGAAAAACGGGCCGTATTCTCGTTTATAATCCTACGGATAAAACGACAAAAATCATTGCCGATAATATGAGCTTCCCAAACGGGATTGGCATGTGTCCAGATGATGAATGCCTACTCGTCGCGGAAACCGGCACCTATTCCATCAAACGCATTTGGCTATTGGGGAGCAAGGCTGGACAAATCGAAACCATTCTCGGTAATTTACCCGGCTTCCCCGACAATTTAAACCGAGGCCAAGACGGACGTTACTGGATTGGCCTAACAAGTCCACGCTCTGAGGCACTCGATAAATTATCCAACAAGCCATTCATTCGAAAAATCGTGCAAAGATTACCAGCAAGTATGCGGCCCAAAGCCATTAATTACGGCTTCGTATTTGCAATAGATATGGACGGCCATGTTATCGCGCAATACCAAGACCCAAGCGGCGCCTACCCTCTCACCACTGGGGCCACGGAACTCGGTGATGGATGGCTATATATATCAAGCCTCGCCGCCACAGAACTTGGCCGCAAAAGTTTGCAGCACGAGAAATTTTAAAGACTGAAATTATTTACTAAAAAATCCGTGTCTATACTCAAAACACCATATCCCCTCCACTCGCATACGCTCGACCTCTCCCCCAAAGGAGAGGTGAGAAAATTAAAATTTCCTTTGGGAGCAGCAAATTTAACCTCTCCCAATGGTGTTATGACCAGTGTGATTGGCAATATGAATTTGGTGTTAGAAAATTTCAGCTCTACAAACTAACCAACCCCGTGGTGAGTGAATTTTTCTGAGAGAAGGTCGAGGGCGGCTGTCCATGCGCGGCGTTCTGCACGTGCGTTATACTTAACCCCGTTTTTAGGATCATTGGCGTCTTCGACCATGAAGGCGTGGCTTGTTCCGCCGTAGGCGTGAATTTGCCAATCACATTTTGCCTTGGTCAACTCCATGCCGAGAGCGCTTACGTCGTTAGGCGGAACCATAGGATCGTCCCACCCGTGCAGCGCGAGAACACTGGCTTTAATCTTTTTTGGTGGCAGATCATTTGCGCCAAACAGACCGTGAAAACTGATTGCCACCGCTAGGTCTAAGCCTGAGCGGGCCAAGTCTAGCGTACATAATCCGCCAAAACAAAACCCCATCATAGCGACCGCGTTTTCGTCGACTTGGTCAAGGTTTTGTGCGGCTTTATAGGCGGCTTTCAAGCGTTTTAACAACATCTTGCGGTCTTGAATGAACGGCGTCATCAAGGCTTGGTTTTCGCTCTGGGTTTCGCCCCTCTGCCCGTTTCCGTACACATCAATGGCAAACCCCACATAGCCTTGGGCCGCCATTTGGATGGCTTTATTTTCCGCGAAATTATCCAACCCGCCCCATGCGTGGCCAACCATCACACAAGGCTTTGGATCATGGTAACTTTCGTCCCATGCAATATAGCCAATACATTTTGTCTTCCCGTCCATATATTCAAACGGCTTTGTCGTGATGTTCATGATGGTTCCTTTAGTGAAATCTTGCGTAATTCTTGGGGCCCTAAGAAGGTGTTTGGGGCGCGACTGTTTTAGCTTGCGCCAGTTTCACGCGGATTTTCATGCCGTCAACAGCGCGGTTGTTGAGCGCCTTGATCGCGGCCTTTGCTTCGCCAGATTTAGGCATTTCGATAAATCCGAATCCCTTAGACGCGCCACTTTCCTTATCCATGACCAAATCACAAGACTGCACAGAACCGTAGGGCGCAAATAACGCACTTAAATTTTCCTCAGTCGTCGCCCGCGCCAAATTTCGAACAAGTATTTTCATGGGTTTCCTTATGGTTCGGTAGGTATTGCAATATTATAGATGGTGAGTAGGTAAAGCACAATGGAAGTGCAACAAAAGAATTTATTGCCACCCTGAACCGCCCCGAGTTTGCCAGAGCCTCCTAATCTATAGTAGAAGGAGCCATTATGAGCAATATGAGAAACAAATCTTCACTTGAAGTACAGGCACAGCCGCCAC
>JAESQI010000152.1 GCA_016765255.1 Robiginitomaculum sp.
CCTCACTTTTGCCAAAAAATGAGTAAATGACTCCAATCATCACATCTGACATGAATTTTAATGGATGTGCAAATGTAAGAACCAGAAATAAAAGTAGGGCGTTTAAAAATATTGTATGTTGGTCGCCAAGGCCGTAGCGTCGAAAGTATATAAAGTGAAAATTCCAAATCAGAAGCAAAATCGCCATAGCAAATGCGATGGCTGGTAAATTCCCCAATAATGTAAGCAAAGCTGAATATGTTGTTGGTGTCGCACTACTGGTTACTAAAAGCCCTAGGGACAACGCAAAGACAATGTCTGATAAATTTTCTAATCGTGTTACATTCTCCCCGCGCCATGTAAAATCCGGGTCTTGGTTCTTATATATTTTATTTTTGGGTCTTAACATGCATTTCTTATAGGCTAAGAGCTGACATGAATGCAAGAATCACTTAAGGTGGCTCTATGAAGCAATATCTTGATCTACTATCCCATGTTATGGAAAATGGTGTTGACCGTTCTGATCGAACGGGGACGGGTACACGCGGTGTATTTGGCTATCAAATGCGGTTTGATTTGGCAGCAGGTTTCCCCATGTTGACCACCAAAAAACTGCATATCAAATCTATCGTCCATGAACTCATTTGGTTCACGTCTGGTTATACCAATATTAAATACCTCAAAGATAATGGTGTTCGGATTTGGGATGAGTGGGCTGACGCGGACGGTGAACTTGGCCCCGTTTACGGCAAGCAATGGCGAGCTTGGGAGACAGCCGATGGCCGTGTGATCGACCAGCTTTCAAATGTGATTGAGGCCATAAAAACCAACCCATATTCTCGCCGCCATATTGTCTCGGCGTGGAATCCAGCCGACGTTGACGAAATGGCTTTGCCACCTTGTCATTGTCTGTTTCAATTTCATGTAGCAGACGGGAAATTATCCTGCCAGCTTTATCAACGTAGTGCTGATATTTTCCTAGGCGTGCCATTTAATATCGCCTCCTACGCACTGCTCACCTATATGATGGCCCAAGAATGTGGTCTGGAAGTCGGGGATTTTGTCCATAGTTTCGGCGATGTGCATATTTACTCAAATCATTTTGAACAAGTCAACAAACAGCTCGCTCGTGAACCAAGACCTCTGCCGAAGATTACTTTAAACCCAGATGTTAAGTCTTTGTATAATTACACTTTTTCAGATGTAAAAATTACAAATTACGATCCACTTCCACATATTAAGGCCAAGGTTGCGGTTTGATTTCTGATTTACTTTGACTCAAGTCTCAATAAAATCATCATCATTATAACCTTGAAAGTAAAGAGCTGTTGTTAGGTCTGTGTAGTTAATTGCACAGTGCGCGGCCTTCGCAACAATAGGTTTTGCGCGATAAGCAATTCCGAGACCAGAGGCCATAATCATAGCAAGGTCATTGGCCCCGTCGCCAATGGCAATGGCACAATGTGCCCCGCCCAAATCTTGGCTATACTTGATCAAAGATACTTTTTTTGCGTTGCGCCCAAGGATAGGGAGGCCGACCTTACCGCTTAACCTTTCACCGTCTTCGATTAAAGTATTGGCATGGTGGTGTTCAAAGCCTGATAATGTGGCAATGCGGCTGGTGAAAAAAGTAAAACCGCCTGATACAATCACAGTTTTAGCGCCATTTGCTTTCATGGTTTGGCACAGTGTTTTTGCGCCAGAGTTAAGCGTTATGCGCTGATCAAAGCAAGTTTGTAAATCTGTTAACGGTAAGCCTTTTAGGAGTTCTACTCTTTCTTTCAGTGCAACTTCAAAATCAATGTGGCCGCGCATAGCTCGTTCCGTGATTTTTGAAACTTGGGTTTTGACACCTGCGAAGTCGGCTAATTCGTCTATACATTCTTGCCCGATAAGCGTGGAATCCATATCGCAAATGAGGAGTTTCTTTTTACGGCCCTTGAGCGGCTGAATACAAAAATCGGCTTTTACATTATGGCTATGCAAAAGATGCTCAATAGTATTACTTAATTGGGGTGTTGGGGTGATATGTAAATCAATCACCTTGTCGGGCGATAGCATATGCATATTTATGAGGGTAAAACCCGCCTGACCGCCTAGAATATCTGTAAGCTTGCGGATAGTTTTTGCATCTGGTTTTGCTAAAACTATGGTTAGGCTATGGTAATTATCTGCCTGCATGTTTACGGTGCTCATATGACTGTTTTGATACACTGTATTGCAGGCCCAACCGCAAGCGGCAAGAGCGCGTATGCGTTAAAATTGGCAAAAAAATATGGCGGCGAAATCATCAATGCCGATGCATTACAAGTTTACTCAGGTTTGCAGATATTATCTGCCCGCCCAACCCTTATTGATATGGACAATATACCTCACCATTTATATGGGCATGTGGATCCGAGTGTGCGGTATTCTAGCGGGAGATGGCTTGCAGAAGTAGATCCGCTTATTATTGAAATATTGGCGCGGGGGCATACGCCAATTCTCGTTGGGGGTACTGGGTTATATTTTAAGGCCCTTACGGAAGGTTTGGCGCAGATACCCGAGCCAGAAAGCAGTGCAAAACGAGAAGCGCAAGCTATTTTAGATGAACAAGGTATCAAGGCATTACGGAAACAGGCCCAACGACTTGATCCCATTGCGACGGCTAGAGTGCTTGGTGATGATCCGCAACGTTTATTAAGGATTGTCAATGTTGCTTTGGGTACTTCCAAGCCACTTAGTCATTGGCAGAGAGAGACCAAGCCGATTTTACCGCGTTCTGCGTGGCAGGGAAGTGTGCTCTTGCCAAAACGCGAAAACTTATATGATAAAATAAATGCAAGGTTTGAACATATGGTGCTAAATGGTGGGCTAGAGGAAGCGCAGTGCATATACGCTTTAAAACTGTCCCATACCCTTCCTGCAATGAAAGCGATTGGTTTGCGTGAACTCATTGCCCACTTGGAGGGCAAAATTAGTTTAGAGCAGGCGATTGAAGACGCCATGCGCGAAACACGGCGTTTTTCTAAGCGTCAATATACTTGGCTAAGAGGGCAAATGAAAGGCTGGCAACATATTGAGGTGTAATGTGACGAAAATATCACTATTGAGCAGGGCAATAATCCGTTAGGTAGCAGTTTGGGTCGTTAAAAGCAGGATATGTGTTGGCAAAATTCTTTCAGTTCATAAGAAACAGAAGCGCTTTTTTCTGGGTCGGGCTTGTTTTACTTATAGGCCTCGCGCTCCTGACTGCATCTGTAAATTTTGACACAGAATCAATGGCCCACTGGTTTTTAAGTATTTCAAAGTCTCCAATCGCCATTCCTGCCACAATATTAGTCTACACTATCCTTGCATTTGTAAGTGCGCCGCAATGGATGTTGCACGGGGCAAGTATATTTGCCTTTGGCCCGATAAACGGTGCGCTCATCGCTTGGTGCGCGACTTTGGTCTCTGCAAGTTTTGATTTTTGGCTCGGAAGGCGTTTAGGTGCGGAGCGGGTAAGTAAATTAACGGGCGGACACGTCAAAAAACTCATCAGCATCGTGCAAAAACATGGATTTTGGACAAGTTTAATTGTTCGAGTTGTTCCAACAGGGCCGTTCGTGGTCGTTAATTTGGCGGCTGGGGTAACGGGTATGAAATTTTGGTCTTTCTTTATTGGGACTGCGATTGGTGTTATTCCAAAAATTGTTACCATTGCTTCTTTTGGAGAAGGTATCCAAGCGAGTGTATCGGGCAGAGGGCCTGTTTATATTGCTGTTATTGTCGTGATTGCAACAATTTGGATCGCGACGATGTATTTGGCAGGGCGTAAACTTAAGGCTAAGTCCCAACTTACGTGCGAAGAAATTCACTCGAATGAAGCTGTGCCTGAAACAAAGTTATAAAAATGCATAAAAATAGGGAATTTTATGGCTTGATGGCTTGCTTTTTAAGCATAGCCTGTCCATTAACTGTCAATA
>JAESQI010000153.1 GCA_016765255.1 Robiginitomaculum sp.
ATCATGGCAGGTGGCTCTTCTTGAGAAGCGTTCTCGCGGTCTTGCGGTGGGATAACAGGTTTTAAAATAACAATTTCGCAAGCGGCAATGTTATCTTCTGCAAGTGCGGTATGCGCGAAAGCAATGAGCAAGGCGGTGGATAACAGTACCGTATTTATAATCGTGTTTTTCATTATGTACCTATGTGCTTTGCAATTGCAGTGGCGAGTTGCTTGGCTGCATTTTGTTTGGTTTGCGTTGTCCAATGCTCTATTTTGTCTTTGGTCACTAATATCATTGTGTTCTCGTCCCCACCCATAACGTCGCCAGACACATCATTTGCGATCATCCAGTCGCAATTTTTTCGTTTTAATTTGGCCTGTGCGTAAGGGAGAATATTGTGGGTCTCGGCGGCAAACCCGATAACGAGAGGCGGGCGTTTTTTATGGTGTGCAATTGTTTTTAAAATATCGGGGTTTTCTACCAATGTGAGAGGCGGGATGGCCTGTTTACTTTTTTTAATTTTTTTACTGCCAGTGGTTTTTGGTCGCCAATCGGCAACGGCGGCAACGGCAATAAATACATCTACGGGTAAGGCAGCTTCACAAGCACCGAGCATATCCCGCGCCGTTTGGACAGCAATAAAATGGGCTCCTTTGGGCGGGGTGAGGGCGACTGGCCCAGATACCAAACTGACATTTGCCCCCAGATCAATACAAGCCTGTGCAAGAGCGTAACCCTGTTTTCCAGACGAATTATTAGATAGATACCGCACGGGATCAATCGGTTCACGGGTGGGGCCTGCCGTGATGAGGATATGCTTTCCCTTTAGACTTTGGGGTTTGAGGGCGTCAATATGAGTGTCCCCTGCTAGGGTGTTGATGACGGTGTCTGCTATCGTTTCTGGTTCAGACATGCGCCCAAAGCCAAATTCCCCGCATGCCATATCCCCCTCAACAGGGCCAACAAAAAGTGCACCTCGCTGTTTTAAAGTCTGGAGATTTTTTTGTGTCGCAGGGTGCTCCCACATGCGCACATTCATGGAGGGAACGTAAAGCACCCGCTTGTCGGTTGCCAGTAATGTCGTGCTGGCTAAATCATTGGCAAAACCATTAGCCGACTTAGCCATAAGGTCTGCGGTGGCAGGCACGACGACGATCAGGTCAGCACTGCGCGACAACTCGATATGCCCCATTTCGGCCTCGTCGGAAAGTGAGAATAAATCCGTAAACACACGTTCGCCGCTAAGTGCGCCCACAGAGAGTGGCGTAATAAATTCCTCGCCAGCCTTGGTGACAATGCACGTGGTTTTAATCCCTACTTTGGCAAGCAACCGGATAAGCAGGAGCGACTTATATGCCGCTACGCCGCCGCCAATAATTAGAAGAACGCGTTTTTCACTCACTTAAATCTGTCCTACTGCCCATAATCCAATATACATTATTACAGCACCACCCCCCGCCCATGCAATGCTTTTCAGCACAGGTTTCGACTTTGTAAGGGAGGGCGTTTGCAGTGGTTTGGAGAGGTCGACATCGCCTGCTCGCCACGCTTTGGCCAGAGCGGCAACATTTTCGGCGGCTTCTGGCATGGCTTTCAAAGTTTTTTGAGCCAGGCGCAGGTCTGCCATGAAATCTCCAATACGCCCCTCTGGGCCAAGTTCACGGCGAAGGCTCGCCTCGACAATCGGGCGGGCCGCTTCCCACATATCAAATGCAGTATCAAGTCTACGGGCCACCCCTTCGGCCTGCATCATGGTTTTTTGCAACATGATAAGTTGGGGCTGCATTTGCATATCAAAAATTTCTGTGATTTCAAATAAATGTAACAACACATTGGCCATGGAAACTTGGTCAGATGTTTTGCCAAATATTGGCTCGCCCACGGCACGCAAGGCAGAGGCAAAATCTTCGAGTGTGTGGGTCTTGGATACATACCCCGCTTCGAAATGAATTTCAGCAATACGGTGATAATCACGTTCTAAAAACCCGAACAGGATTTCAGCGTGAAAGCGTTGCTCGGCAACACTCAACCGTCCAAGAATACCAAAATCGAGTAAAACCAATTGCCCCGCCTCGTCGAGGATCAGATTACCCTCATGCATGTCGGCGTGAAATACCCCGTAATCAAAGGCGCTGGCCAGAAAGCTTTGGATGATTTTAATGGCCAGTGCTTTTTTATCCGCTTCAGGCAGGGCCAATATATTTTCACTAGAAAGGCTCGTCCCGTCAATCCATTCCATGACCATAATATTTTTTGAACTTAAATCCCAATGTAAATTGGGGACGCGAAACAGGTCTGTGTCTGTTGCAATTTCACTAATTTCACTGGCAGCAGCAGCTTCGAGGCGCAGGTCGAGTTCGAGCGAAACGGAACGGGCGACGGTTTCAATGAATAGTACCGGTTTTAGTCTATCAAGGCTTTTGACAAATTTTTGGGTAAATCCAGCCACCATGCGAAGCACACTAATATCTTTTTCCATTTGCCGATGAATGTTGGGGCGCAAGATTTTTACGGCGACAATTTCGCCGCTTAACAGTTCTGCCTTATGAACTTGGGCCACGGACGCGGCGGCAACTGGTTCGGAGAAAGTTTTGAAAATCTCCGCCCACGGCTTACCAAAATCTTTTTGTAGACGGGCTTCAGCCTCTTGCATGGAAAAAGGCGGAACATTGTCTTTGAGGCGCGATAGGCCACGAATAAAGTCCTCGTCGAGCATATCGGAACGGGTGGCGAGAATTTGGCCAAATTTAATATAGGCAGGCCCCAATTTTTCCAACGCAATGGCCAGTCTTTCGCCCGGGTTTTTATTTTTCAAACGGCGCGAAAACAGGCGCGACACCCAGCCGACAAAGCGCACAAACCACGGCACAGATTTGGCATATTCCGCAGGTATAAGCGCGTCATGCCGTGCCAGCACAAAGCCAGTGTAAAGAAGCCTAAAAAATGTCATGATCGTTTTCATATCACAGGGCTTTTACCCCAGTTAAATATGAAAAGCGAGTGGGTATATTTCAATTTAGACAATCCTTTCAGGTGAGCTTGCTGTAAAGAGTGTATGAACCACAGGTTAAGCCCGAGGACTGGTGCGGGGTTGATATTAGAGTGCTTCATTTGACCTCCCTCTTCGTCATGCCCCACCCTGTGTGGAGTATCAACGGTTATAACATGCGAATATGTTTGCGGCGTGGATACCCGCCACAAGGGCGGGCGTGAGGGGAGAGTAATAGCAAGGTTATCCCTTCCCTGTCCCCAAACTCTCGCACCCCAGACTCTCGCACCCCAGGAGCTTGCGCAGCGTGTGATCTTGGATCCGAACCCACACTGTAATTGTGAACGTGTTTCAGATTCCAGCATTCACTGGAATGACAGGGTTGATATTTCTGGCTTATTCGCTCAATGTTTCCAGAAAGAAATCTAGTATTTGTTGGTCGCGGTGGATTTTATTGGCTTTTTGTCGAAAGCCGTGTTTTTCACCCGGATAAGTCATGAGGCGCATATTGTGCCGCCCCAACTTTTGCATGTCCCCCATGAGCGCTATGGAGTTTCGAAAGATCACATTATCGTCCGCCATGCCGTGAATGAGCAAGAACGGTTCGGTGAGGCCGTCTAAATGGGCCAGCACATCTCCGTCTTCATAAGAACCTTTGGTGTAATTGCTTGCGCCTTCATTGGGGTCGCCAAGATACCGCTCTGTATAAGCAGTGTCATAAAGCCGCCAATCGGTAACGGGCGCGCCCGCGACCCCTGATTTATATAGGTCGGTCTGGGCGAGCATGTGCAAGCTCATATAGCCG
>JAESQI010000154.1 GCA_016765255.1 Robiginitomaculum sp.
AATAATTTATGGGCTAGTGGTTGACCAAATGTAGATACTTTGGGTGTATGCGGCGGTGAAATTCATTCCGACCGAGAGTTCGTTAAAATTTCGTCTTTTAGCGAACGGGCAAAATTGTCGGCATTGATCTTGATGAAAATTGCCAGCGGGACATTTGATGCGCATTTGGCAAAATCGCTTGTGAGCAATAATGAGGCGCCGAGTTCACCGCGTAATAAGGATCAAAAAAATGTTGAGAGTTAGACCTGCAAGACTTGAAGACTTGGACGACTTGATCGGTTTGGCAAGGCTGGCGGGGCCAGGCTTTACTTCACTGGCTGTCTCCGATGAAGATTTGGAGACCCGTCTCGGTAAATCCGTGGATAGCTTTGCCTTAAAAACCGATGCAATAGGCGATCAAATTTATTTGCTTATGCTCGAAGACATGGATACAGGCGAGGTTGTGGGCTTAAGCGCTGTTAAATCGCTGATTGGACATAACAAGCCATTTTTTAACTTCAAACTTTTAAATATCGTTCAAAGTTCAAGTGTCGCAGATCGACATTTTAATATGGAAATTATGTTGTTGGTGAATGAATATTCGGGTGCCAGTGAAGTGGGGACATTATTCGTCCATCCTAAAATGCGCGGCACTGGGGCAGGACGATTGATTTCCCAAGCTCGCTATATGCTGATCGCGGCAAATCCAACACGGTTCGCACAAACCGTGATTTCAGAACTGCGCGGATGTGTAGACGGGGAAGGGTATTCTCCGTTTTGGGAATCATTGGGGCGCAAATTTTTCAAAATGGATTTCAACGAAGCGGATAAAATTACCGCCGAAACCGACAATCAATTCATCACTGACCTCATGCCGAAATATCCTATTTACAAGGAATTATTGTCCGACGAAGCGCAGGAGGTTATCGGCAAAACCCACCCAGATGGGAAAGGTGCGCGGCGATTGCTCGAAACAGAAGGGTTTCGCTATGAGAATTGCATTGATATATTTGACGCTGGCCCGACGATGGCCGTGCCGCGTGACCAAATTAGAACGGTCAAAGATAGCCGTGTGGTCAAAGCCAAACTCTCGGAGCGCAATTCTCATACCCACACGGCCTTGATCAGCAATAATAATATCGAAAATTTTAAAGCCGTTTATACAGGTATAAATATAGACCAAGGTGACGCCTGTCTTTCGAAAGATATACTTGTGGCCTTGGACGTTAAAGTAGGCGGTTTGGTGCGGGTATATGCAAACCGTATTTCAAAATAGGACCGAATAATGAGTAACGGAAATTACATTGACGGAAAATGGCAACAGGGCAATGGCGGCGCATTCACCAGCATAGACCCAGCCAGCCAAGAGATCATTTGGCAGGGCGCAGCTTCAGACGCGGGGCAAGTCGACGCAGCTTACCTAGCGGCGCGGCGCGCATTTGCGTCTTGGTCTGAAACCCCTTTCGAGCAAAGGCGGGATATGGCACTTGCTTTTCGCGATATCGCCAATGCCAATAAAGATAAAATGGCCGAACTGATTGCCCGAGAGACAGGGAAAGTTCTTTGGGACGCAAGCGGAGAAGCAGGTGTCCTCGGGGGTAAGGTTGATATATCTTTGAAATCATACGCCGATAGAACGGGCGCTTCGACGAGCGAAACTGCATTTGGTAGGGCGAGTTTACACCACCGCCCGCACGGGGTCATGGCGGTGTTAGGCCCGTATAATTTCCCTGCCCACCTGCCCAATGGACAAATCATTCCAGCCCTTATTGCGGGCAATACGGTCGTGTTCAAACCAAGTGAACAATGCCCTGCCGTTGGAGAATTCTTGTGTGAGCTTTACGAAAATGCGGGTTTTCCATCTGGTGTTATCAATATGGTGCAAGGGGCGCGGGAAACGGGTGGTGCGGTGCTCGACCATTGTGAACTTGACGGCGTGTTGTTTACAGGTGCGGCCAGTACGGGCGCATTTATACATAAAAAATTCGGTGGACGACCTGAAATTATTCTTGCGTTCGAAATGGGCGGAAATAATCCATTGGTTTTGTGGGATGTTGAGGACACGCAAGCGGCAGCGAGTATCATCGTACAATCTGCATTTATCACATCGGGCCAAAGATGCACTTGTGCGCGCCGCATTATATTGCCCCAAGGCAGAGCCGGCGATAAGGTAGTTGAGGCCATTGTTAATATGGCTGATAGCCTTAAAGTCGGGGCGTGGAATGACACCGATACCGCCTTTATGGGGCCAGTGATCAGCTCTGGTATCGCCGCGCATATCACCCAAAAAGCCAAAGAACTTGGGGGCAAAATCATTCGCGGGGCGGAAATCATGGAGAGAAGCCCTGCCTTTATACGCCCAGGAATTGTTGATGTGACAGGCGTGAATATTCCAGATGAGGAAATTTTTGGCCCTGTCATGCAAATAATTCGTGTCCCGAGTTTCGAGGTGGCGATTGAGCAGGCCAATCATACACGGTTTGGTCTCTCGGCTGGGTTGATTAGCGATGATGTAAAAAACTGGGAGGTTTTCACCCGTAAAATTCGGGCTGGCGTGGTTAATTTCAATAGAGCCACAACAGGCGCGTCAGGCGCATTACCCTTTGGCGGGCCAGGGGCTTCTGGTAATCATAATCCTGGGGCCTATTACGCGGCTGATTTTTGCGCGTGGCCAATGGCCAGCCAAATTTCAGATACGGTTGAAATACTGCCTGCGCAAGGACTCTCTACATGCTAAACAAGCTCTCCACATGTTAAAAGGACTTTCCAAATGTTAAATGCTAGGGAAGCAAATTATGATGGTCTCATCGGACCAACCCATAATTACGGCGGCCTGTCCGAAGGAAATCTGGCGTCTGCCAATAATGCGGGGTTAATCGCTCGCCCCCGAGAAGCTGCTTTGCAAGGGCTTGCCAAAATGAAACTTATGCAAGAAAGGGGGCTTATCCAAGGGGTATTGCCGCCTCACGCCCGCCCCGACCTTGCTCAATTAAGGGTCATGGGGTTTAGCGGCAATAATGAAAATGTGTTGTCAGATGCGTGGCGGGCCAATCCTGCTCTGGTGCGCAATATGTCCTCTGCATCTGCAATGTGGGCCGCGAATGCTGCCACGGTTAGCCCGTCTGCGGATTGTCAGGATGGACGTTTGCACTTAACGCCTGCCAATCTATCCACAATGCTCCACCGCTCGATAGAAAGTTCGCAAACGGAGCGGGCATTGCGGGCTGCATTCCCGAACGGAAAATATGTTAGTGTTCACTCGGCTTTGTCTTTACAATCGACTTACGCCGATGAAGGCGCGGCCAATCATGTTCGTTTGTGCGACGAACAAGGCGAACAAGGGGTTGAGTTATTTGTCTATGGCCGTGATGCATTATCA
>JAESQI010000155.1 GCA_016765255.1 Robiginitomaculum sp.
GCAATGGTGCATTAAACAATGCGCGAGGGCGTTTCATTGCATGGCTAGATGATGATCAGGAAGCTGGCCCTGATTGGGTCACGACCCTTATTGAGACTTGCTTGAAATACGGCGCGGCCCTCTCATTTTGCCCAACAATGGCCAGAATTCCTGGTGCGTCAAAGTATAATGATTTTTATGTTGCGTTTTTTGAACGTCGCGGCCCTGATACGGCAGAAGGACAATTGGACACTTTTTTTGGCTGTGGGAACTCATTGATGGATTTAGACAATTGCAAATTACCAACACCGGTTTTCGACCCAATCGCCAACGAGACGGGAGGGGAGGACGATATGCTGTTTACCTATATCCAAAAGCATGGCGGTAAGTTTGCGTGGACACGCTCTTGTTACACAAATGAAGATATTCGTCCTCACCGCGCTACGCCGCAATATGTCAGGGTACGCAGTTTTGCTTTCGGCCAAGGGCCGACGGAGATGGCGGCAGAGGAGAAAGATATCATTGGGGTGATTAAATGGATGCTGGTCGGATTTGCACAAATGTGTATCTATATGCCCTTAAGTATTGGGGCCAAAATATTGGACCTCAAATCCTATATTGGTTTCATGGCCAAAGCTTATATGGGGGCTGGCAAGATATTCTGGTTTGGGCGGTTTAAACCAAAGCTATATGGGCAAGCGGCGGCTCAGAAAAAAGCTTTTTAAAATATGACCTCGTCATCTCAACCAAAGATGAACTAAAGATGAATAAAGGTTTCAGGTTTGGCTCAGATAATATAGGATAGTCATAAGTATGCCTATTTCAAAAACAATATCCGCATTATATATTTCCATTGCTGCTTTGGCGATCTTACCTGGCTGTACGACCAGCCTTGCCAACCGCACACCTATTGACATTGCTTCGAACTCAGTTCGCCATACCGATGCTTTATCAGGCGTGAGCGAAGTATTGGGCCCACGCGTGCAAGTGTTTACTTCAAATGGTTCGCGAATAAGTGGCACAGCGCAACTTCGGACGGCGGGCGCGTTCACCGATAGCCAAGGACAGGTTTTTAAGGGTGGTTCTTATTTGGACATACTCGTGAATTATACCACCCCAACACCTCGCCCCGAAGAGGCCCGCTTATTTAATAAGGCGAGTTGGGCAGGAGGCGAAAGCGTTTTATTTGCTGAATTTGGTTCTGCGGTGCTAGATTGCCGCCAAAATATCAGGGAAAATTACACCCCGAATTATTCATCATATGGGTATGGCGGGTATAGAGGTTATAGCAGTTTTGGATATGGATATAATAGTCATGGCAGACATCGGGTAAGAGATCATGATGGCCATCACAATGATGATCACAACAATACCAACCATAATAATACCACCCATAGCCCTAATCAGGGCGGTGGGAATACGGGCGGAAATGTTCCGACGCCGACTGAGCGAGATTTAAGCCTTGAACCTTATATGGGCAATGAGGCAAGTACGCGCCGACACGGCGGCGGTGCATTGCCGACGACGAGGCGGTCAATATTAAGGCAAAATGACGTCATTATAAAACCGAGGGCCATTCCTAAACCACCCACGAAAGCTGTACCGACGCCAAGAACAACAAAACCTGTAATACGGTCAAAATCAATTCAAAAAAACAACAAGAATTTTAGGCGCACGGAATTGAATTATTATCCTTCAGATACTTATTATGGTGGTGGTTATACAGATGTCCAAGTTAGCTATCGATGTGTGCGAGAAGAAAGCTTGCGTATCTTTATTCCGCGTGACCGTATGGATAATGCCGAGCAAAATGGGCTTACCCTTTATCTCCGTCCGAAAGTGGGTCGAGAAGAAGCCGTTTATCTACCGCGTAATTATATAACTGGTTTTAAATTGGCAGCCTATTCACCGCAGGGTCAGCAATTTACAATTCAGGGCGAACCGATTGATTTGAGTAAGCGTATGGATAAAACCACTACGTCCACGCAACAATCGACGAGCCCGCCAATTATTTATGGTCAGCCATAAAAAATGTATCCATTTGGGACATGGTTTTACATTTCGTGTCTAAAGAGAACAATATCACACCTATTCCCATGTGAATAGGTGATATAAAGTGGCACAGGGCTTGCAATGTTATCAGCAACTGAACTGCTCCCACAGCTCAAGAGCGGGGTTTTGACAACCCCGCTCATCATTTTTTAACTTACATTTCAATCTATGATTTTCTTGACCGTAATGGCGTCGTGCGTATTGTATGCATAACATTATGTAAGGAATCTGTATGGGAACTTTTAAACACTGGCTTAAAGAATTGCGCTACAAGTTACGGCTTAAAGCCATGCTCAATTTCGTTAAGGACATTGATGCGGACTCGCATTTTTTAATGGCCGACGAAATTGAGAGATCAGTTGACCGGTTTCCAAAAGACACAGCGTTCATTATGGAAGACAGGCAGTGGACATATTCAGAGTTTGAAGCCTATGCCAATAAAGTCGCTCATTGGGCGATGAATGAAAACTGTGTTCCTGGGGACACGGTTGCAATTTTTGCCCGCAACAGATTGGAATATGTTGCTCTTTGGTTTGGGCTATCAAAAGTTGGGGTCATTCCCGCATTGATAAATTATCAATTACGCGCCAATGCGCTTGCTCATTGTTTAAATATTTCCCATGCCAAGTTGGCGATTGTTGATACTGAATTGACTAAAGAGTGGCACAGCGCCCAAAAATTTATTGAAGGCGAGATCAAAGGTTTTTGTGCGTTTCACGACGGGCAATTTCCCACTGATCTGGCAGACTTTGACGCAGCGATACATACACAAAACAGCGAGCGTCCGAAGCGGAGTATTCGCAAAGATATCCTCGCCAAGGCTACATTTATGAAAATGTTTACGTCGGGCACAACTGGTTTGCCGAAAGCCGCCAAGGTCACTCATACACGGGCGCAATATTATATGCGTGGGTTTGTTGTCCCCGCAAGGAGCACACGAAAAGATAGAGTATTGATTGTCCTGCCTCTTTATCACGCGACAGGTGGA
>JAESQI010000156.1 GCA_016765255.1 Robiginitomaculum sp.
ACCGAATGAAGAGGAAATGCGAGGAGTTCAGGACAGGTTAAACGCTATCTACAACCGAATCCGCGCTGCCAATGAAGATACAAAACGCCAGTTTTTACTCTCAATTGCCAAAGATTGGCCGTAGGTCAGGATGGAGCGCGTAGACTATCCGTTGCTAGTTTATTCACGCCGCGACGGTGCCTTTTTATCTCACCTGCCGAGAGGCCATTAAGCTCGTGCGGCATTACCAACCAATCTTCGCACTCATGAACGCAATAATCAGGAACCCGCCCAGTTCGGTTAAATGAAGGCTTGTAATAAGGCACGGCCACCCGCACATCGCTTGGCATATTACGACGTAATTTTCGAGATAGACGATCAATGACCGCCTTTGCACTGCGACCAGAACTATAGACATCATCAATGATGAGCAAGCTGTCGCCACTATTGACCCGGTCAATTAGAAAGCGCGTATTGTGAACCAGTATTTTTCCCCCAGCCTTACCGTGGTCGTAATGCTCAAATCCTTTATAAGAGGTTCGGACGGAAATATGGTCAACTTTTACCCCGACATAGGCTAAAAACTCATGCACGATAATCCCGACAGGCGTACCACCCCGCCAGATACCAATGATGTAATCTGGGCGGTAGCCGCTATCATAGATTTTTAAAGCCAAGCGAAAACTATCTTCAAAATGATCTTGCGCGCTAATAAACCGCTTTTTCATGTCCTGCCCTCACCACTTGGTACTATAGTCTTATTGCTGACAAAAAATGTAAAGCCAATTTATTCAATTATTTAATTTGCATTTGGATTTACAGCTAGGAAAACAAGAAAAACAAATTATAGTCTGGTTATGGTTGAAAAAATATTTTTGGGTACTCAATCCCTCCTAGATGACAGCTTTGCTCTTGCGGCAAAAGTTTTAGAAAGCGGCTTTCGCCCCAAGATAATCATCGCTCTTTGGCGCGGCGGTACACCGATTGGCATCGCCGTACAGGAATTTCTCGATTATTACGGCGATTGCAATTCTGACAACATTGCCATCCGAACCACATCCTATCAAGGGATTGAAAAACGAGCCGACGCGGTCGACATTTACGGCATGTCATATTTGTTAAAAAACTTAAATTACCAAGACTCCGTGCTGATCGTTGATGATGTTTTTGACACGGGCAATACCATCAAAGCCGTGATCGACCAATTGATCAATAAGGCCCGAAAGAACGCGCCCCATGATATTCGGGTTGCTGTGCCTTGGTATAAACCAAAAGCCAACCAAACCGACCGCATACCTGATTATTATCTCCACACCACAGAGAAATGGATTAGCTTTCCCTATGAACTTGATGGCTTAAGCGCAGAGGAGATCAGAGACAATATGCCGCGTATTTATGATATTATTAAGACGGCTTTATAATCGATGTGAATTTCAGGCATAAAAAAAGGCAGGGATAAACCCCGCCTTTAATCTTAAACATTGAAAAAAAGCGTTAAGCTTCTTCGACCAATGCGATATTAGCTGCAGCTTGCTTGCCACGGTTTTCTTCTAGGTCAAAAGTTACCTTTTGATTGTCAGAAAGACCACGCAGGCCTGCTTTTTCAAGGGCTGTAATGTGAACAAACACATCATTGCCGCCGTCATCAGGTGCGATAAATCCATAACCTTTTGTGGTGTTAAACCATTTTACTATACCAGTTGCCATAATTACTCTCTTAACTTAAGTCTTAAAAAACCTTGCGACACCAGGCGTGGCATCACAAGAACTATGAATTAGGATTTAAAGGAAATGTTAGAAAGACTTAAGACGGAAAAATGTCGCAAAGATCGAGAAGATCAATACCCGGCAACCGGGAAACGCTTATTACTGAACTTAAAAAATACTTACACTCACGACCATTTATACCAAAACTCGCCTGTCTTATACACATAACGACCATAAGCGCAACTTAATTCGGCACAGGCTAAACGAGGTGGCAAATAGAGACTTTCCCAAACCCTGCGCATTACGGCGTAAAAAGAGTGTTGCGGATACTGTGTCTCATTTTATAAGGGCATATGAATTTGGCATGGAGATAAGCCTATGAAACTCATAATTGGCATAGCCGGCGCAAGCGGTGTGATTTACGGCATTCGGTTACTCGAAGCCTTAAAATCTATCCACGGTGTTGAAACCCATCTTATTCTGACCAAGACGGGGCGCATGAATATTAAAATCGAAACCAATTACAAAGTCAGTGACGTAGAGAATATGGCAGATATAGTGCACAAAAATACGGATATCAGCGCCAGCATTGCCAGTGGGTCTTTTAAAATTGACGCCATGGTCGTCGCCGCATGTGCCATGAAAACTCTATCGGCAATCGTGCATTCTCATGCTGACGATCTCCTGACAAGAGCGGCAGATGTGACCTTAAAAGAGCAGAGGCGGCTTGTGCTCATGCCGCGCGAAACACCGATGCATCTTGGTCATTGTAAACTTTTATACGAAGCGGCGCAAATGGGCGCTATTATCGCCCCCCCTATGCCGAGCTTTTACAACCAGCCAAAGACTATTGATGATATGATCAACCATAGTGTGGGACGCATTCTTGATATTGTAGGTATCGACAATACATTGGTGACGCGGTGGCAAGGCGTGCCACAATAATTTATCCTCGTGTTACAGAAAGGATTTAAGAGGAATGTCAGTATTTGAGCAATCTTTCGGCGTAATGCGAACGCGCCCTGCCAACAATCTTCGGGCGGCTAAATGATCAGCGGGCGCGTTAACGCTATCCACTGCAATGAGCTGTTCGTCCTTAAAATAACAAATGGAAAATTTATCGATGTCCATATCCCCGCGTAGGGAAAATTGATCATGGCCCCGCGAAAGACCCGCCATTTGTAATTTTAGACCATATTGGTCAGACCAAAACCAAGGCACTATATTATAAGCCGTTTTATTACCCAAAATGGTGCTGGCGACAATTTTAGACTGATCAACAGCGTTTTGAACGGATTCGAGATGTACAGGTTCCCCGACCCACATATTCATACCGTGGGCGCAATCCCCTGCCGCATAAACATCGTCTATATTGGTTTGCCCAAATTCATCCACAATAATACCGTGGTCGGTTAGCACGCCCATATCACTGGCGAGTTCAGTATTTGGAAGTACGCCAATACCAATAATGACAGCGTCAACATCTAAGGTCTGGCCTTGGTTTAGCTGCAATTTATAGGCTCCGTTATTGGTGTTTTCGATATTCTCAACCAGTAAGTTGGTCATAATCTTCACACCATTTTTACGGTGGTAATTGGTGAAATACTGAGCCAATGACTCCCCCACAACATTGGGCATAATGGTTGGCATGGCTTCTATAATTGTCACGCATTTACCCAACCCTCGGAGGGTTGCCGCCACTTCAAGCCCAATAAACCCACCGCCAATCAGCGCGATATTTTCCGCCGTTTCTAAAATTTTGGTAATCGCAAAAACATCATCATACGTTCTTAAATACAAAAGCCCGCGTGCTGTGATCGGTAGTTTTCGCACCCTCGCCCCTGTTGCAAACACCAGTTTATCATAAGCAACTTTTCGTCCATCCACACATTTTACATACCGTGATTTATTATTCACCTGCACCACTTCACAATTTTTATGCAACACAATGTCTTGCATGCTAAAGTATTTTTCAGGTCGTAAATGTAAACGCTCTTTGTCCATTTCCCCTGCGAGAAATTTTTTGGACAAAGGGGGGCGTTGGTAGGGCAGAGTATTTTCGGCACACAGGATTGTTATTGAGTGGGCATAGCCTCCTTTTCGTAAGCTATCTGCAACTTGAAACCCAGCATTTCCGCCGCCAATGATGAGAGTTCCATTGTCGTACATTCTTTACTCCAAATTATGAAAACATCATCCTTAAACCAAGACAAGTATCGCCCTATTAATTCATATAAAATTTACCCTATCTATATGCAATCTAGCAACCATTATTTGCTAAAATCCAAATTATAAAAGTGGAGTGGGATCAAGTGAATATATTTAAAAACTGGACAGATGAACATACCAAAACTTTTGGTAACGATATACTGACCGTTAGCCACAACTTGGCCGAAACAGGCTTATTTACAGATGAAGCTCTGGCCATATTGCTCGACAAACATCCCTCTCAAAAGCTTGATGTATGTACGATGTCGCATGACAAAAAGCTATATCCGAATAAATTCCGCACTGGGGATTTTCGAGATTGTGACGGCAAGGCACTCATAGAAGCAGCAAAAGCTGGCAAAATATGGATAAATGTGCGCGAGGCCATGAATATCCACCCAGAATATAAAGCCGTACTCGATAATATGTACGGGGAAATTGCTCTTATCACAGGGCAGCCCAGCTTTAACGCTAGAGGCAGCGTGCTAATCTCGTCCCCTGCGGCAAAAGTCCCGTTTCACTGTGACCAAACAGAAACAATTTTATGGCATATTCGGGGGAAGAAACGTATTTATTTATATCCACCAACTCAAGAATTTTTACCTGATAATGTTTACCAGTCCATTATCACTCAAGATCGTGAAGATGATATTCCCTATACGGAAGACATGGATAAATCGGCAAGGATTTTTGACCTTGCCCCAGGAGAAATGATTTCGTGGCAACTCAATGCCCCCCACAGGGTCGATAACCAATCCTATTGCGTTTCTGTAACGACCGAATATAGCACCAAAGAAAGCGCGTTTAAAAATTCTATTATGTACACGGATTCGATTCTCTCGCAAAAATTTGGTATAAAATCAAAATGGTCCGAAGCCTCCTTGCCTGAAAAATATATCAAATCATTTGCAGGTCGATTACTCCGCAAGCTAAACCTCAACCAAAACGACAATGGGCAAGATTTTGTGACTTTTAAAATTGATACATCGGCGCCTGACTATATCGTAGACATAGAACCATTCCCCCGTAATTTTTAAACGCCGTGAGAAAATATATATTAGGCTTTCACATAATTGATTGCTTTTAGGGTTTTCGTGTTATGCTTGTTCCTCTCCAAAGGAGCAGAAGAATATGCATATATATAATATGATCAACACGACTCTCTTTTTAATGTTGATTTCATCGTCTTGGGTTGTGGCTCAAACCCCAAATCATCAAAACATCGCGCAAGCAGCTGGATATAAAGCAATGTTTACGTGTTCGGCTACATTTAAGGCAGGAAAATCCAAAGACTTGATTGCGGCCCATGAATTAACCAACATTTATCAAAGCGCAACCAAAGCCATGAAACATACAGGCAAGACGATGATTAACCACGCGGACAAATATGTCAGTGTTTCCTATTCAGAAAATTTACCACCGCGCATTTCTGCGTGGCGTCCCTATCTTGGCTGCACATCCCTCCCCCAAGGCGCAGATATTGATTTTATAGCCCGCCTCCCCCGCGCTAAACTTAAAACTCCCAAACCAAACCAAGCCGATATTATGTGGCCAGACGGTGATAGATTACCCAACACCCCATTACCAAAGACCGTCAATCAAGCGGGATTAGAGGCCGTTATAAATAAAGCCTTTGGGCAGGAATTTGACGGCGGGGGTTTTGGCGGCGCAACCAGTGCCGTCTTGATCACACAAAATAGCCGCATCGTAGGAGAAAAATATCTCGGTGGTTATACACTCCACACCTCACAGCGCACATGGTCTGTCGCCAAAAGTATCGCCGCAAGTATCATTGGGGCCGCCCAGCACAAAGGCTATATAGACATAAAACAAACTACGGGTCTAAAGGCTTGGAGCCGTGCTGGAGATCCTCGCGGGGACATCACGGTTGAACATCTTTTTCATATGAGTAGTGGTCTCGATAGTCGGCCAGCGGGGAATAGAACAGATAATATTTATCTGGGCGGCGGATTAGTGGCGCAATACGCGACTAAAAACCAGATCGAAGCCCGCCCCGGCACGCGCTGGCGCTACGCCAATAACGACACAATGCTCGCCATGCGCACATTGCGCGAAAATATGCACAATGACCAAAAGTACCTCAATTTTCCCTTTAAGGCGCTACTGCATAAAATCGGTATGTTTCACACATTTCCGGAAACAGATTGGGACGGAGATTTCGTACTCTCTTCACAAGTATGGACAACCTCTCGCGACCTAGCGCGCTTAGGTCAACTCTATCTAAATGACGGCATATGGAACAACAAACGCATCTTGCCAAAAGGCTGGGCTGATTATGTGGCCAGCCCTGCCCCCGCCCAACCCGCTAACCGACAAGGCGACAAGGCTGGCAAACACGGGCGCGGATACGGCGCCCAATTTTGGCTTTATGAAAACTATCCTGGCGTCCCTGAAGGGACATATGCCGCCCTTGGCAATCGCGGGCAATTCGTCATAATCGTGCCAAGCCGCAAGGTTGTCATTGTCCGCCGTGGCTATGATTACTCTGGACAAAGATTTAATGGCCCCGCATTTACAGCCGAAGTCCTCAAAAATTTATCGCAATAATAACAAGTATCAATGAGTAAAACACATGCAGAAATTTTTCCACCAACCCGAGCGGTATTTTTTATCCCACAGTGTCGGTTGCCAATTAAAAACTCTACCCGATTTTATGCAAAAATCTTACCTTGATCCATGGGCAAATGCAGGCGGAAATGCATGGCCAGCATGGCTTGATACTCTCAACCTTTTTCGATCTGAATTAGCAACTTATCTAGGTGCAGTCCAAAGCGATATTTGCCCGCAAACTAATGTGTCGAGCGCCCTCACAAAGGTCTTATATAGCCTACCAGCTAGAAGTCACCGTAAAACAATCCTCCTATCCCCAAACGATTTTCCGACCATTGGGTTTGCTCTAAAACAAGCTGAAAAATTTGGCTATAAATTGCGGTTCATAAAAGGAGACATTACCGATATAAATAATTGGCACGACGCCATGGATGACAATGTCCAACTGGTTCATATTACCCATGCCATTTCCAACACATCACAACTCTTGCCCGTCAAAAATATTTGCAAAATTGCCAAGGACATGCAGGTATTTTCCGTTGTGGACATTGCACAATCCGTGGGCATTGTGCCCATTAACCTGACACATTGGAAAGCAGACTTTTGCATTGGCACAAGCGTAAAGTTTTTGTGCGGCGGGCCTGGGGCCTGTTTTTTATATGTGAATCCTGATATTATCGAGCGGTGCGAGCCCGTGGATGTTGGATGGTTTTCTCATGAAAACCCATTTGAAATGGATATACACAATTTCAAATTTGCAGCAGACGCGCTTAGGTTTTGGGGCGGCACACCGTCGCCAGCCCCCTTCACCTCTGCCCTACATTCCCTACAATTTTGGCAAACACCAAAGCACAATAACGCACCAGAAATAGCGCAAACTCATCTTAACCAATTGTCAAAAACCATTCCCGACACAGTTCTCATTTCGCCAAGAGACGCGAGCAAGCGCGGCGGCACTCTTGTGGTGTCTCCTCAAAAACGTCAACCCTTGCGTAGCGCACTAACCGCGCAAAACATCATGCACGACGAGAGACAAGAAGGGTTTCGCTTTTCAATACACGCCTACACCCCCCAAGACGATGTTGACCTTTTGGCATCAATATTCAAATCCGTGTTTTGATGCGCCCATTGTTATTATGACATTTATTATTAAAGGTTGACGCCGTGTG
>JAESQI010000157.1 GCA_016765255.1 Robiginitomaculum sp.
ATAGAATATCGTCTATCCGCAGATGAAAACCACCAATTCCATGGAAGAGCAAACCTCATCCCGCCATATCAGCTTTGCTGAACGCGGCATGGTCACAGACGGTTTTGGTCTTGACCGACGTGTCGGGATTAGCCTTACAAAATCTGGTAAAAACTACAGCACCTCCGCAGGAATTTTTGGCAATTCCATTAACGGCTATCAAGACAGCACCAAAGCCTCCAACACGGTCTGGTCAGCCCGCGCAACTTACGCGCCAATTTTAGAAAAAGATCGTGTGCTACATTTGGGCACATCCATACGGCACACAGATAAAGCCGCAGGCGCACCAAAACATTCGGCTCGTTGGGGTTCGCATCTGGCCACCGAAAAAGTCAAACCAAGTATTGGCGGCGACGCTCTGCTTTTTGGCCTAGAAGCTGCGGGCGTATTTGGTCCCTTTCACGCTCACGGAGAATATATGCGCGAAGACGGAAACCTTGGCGAGGCTAAGGGCGGATTTGTGCAAGCTGGGTATTTTCTAACAGGGGAAACTCGCAAATATAAAGCCAGCGCTGGGAAATTTGACCGCACCAAACCAAGCCGCCCCCTGTCCAAAGGCGGCTACGGCGCATTGGAACTGGTGGCACGTTTTGACATACTCGACGCCCGAGGGGCAAGCGACGAGAAAGTCGATGCCTATACGATTGGTGCCACTTGGTATCCCGAAAGCCATTTGCGCGTGAAGCTAAATTATACAGACGCGAACGGCGATACATTTGCCGCGAATGGTCTTTATATGCGTTTGCAAGTGGATTGGTAAGCAAACCCAAGTTTTAGTCCCCGCACTTGATGCGGGGCCCATGTCAACCATGTTCTCCATTCATCAAATTACCCCTATAATATGCACGAGCGTGTGGACCCCGCATCAAGTACGAAGACGAGGACCCCCTTGTTTGGGAAATTATATTGCGCTAAACTGGCAAGTATGAAAACAGGTTTCCACATAGCTATACTATTATCCGCAGGACTTATATGGTCTTGCTCTCCCAAACCCGAAAAAGCACAAGACGCATTCTTTACAAATCTTAGCGCATTATGTGGAAAATCATTCGCGGGCAAATTGGTCAGCACGAACCAAGCGGACAAAGATTTACGTGATAGCCCCATGGTCATGCATGTCCAAACATGTACAGGCGACACTCTTCACATCCCCTTTCACATCGCGGATAATCGCTCGCGCACATGGATACTTACAAAAACAGACACAGGCCTACGCCTTAAACATCGCCACAATCACGAAGATGGTCACGCCGACAAAGTTACTATGTACGGCGGTTACACACTTGATATGGGAAGTGCAAACCGCCAAACCTTCCCCGTCGATCAATACTCAAAAGATATGTTTATGAAAAACGGTTTGGATGTCTCGGTGACAAATATCTGGGCCGTGGAAATCACAAACACCATATTTGCCTATGAACTGCGCCGAGAAAACCGCCATTTCCGTGTAGAATTTGACCTCAGCCAAACCGTAGAAACCCCGCGAGCCCCTTGGTGATTAACGCCCCGTTTTTAACAACCTGCCGAGTCTACGAACAATTTTTTTGATTATGCGCCACGGGGCGCTGGCGAGTTTTAGGGCGCGGCGGGCACGGCGCCAACGACGGCGGCGTTGGGGCTCTGTTTCTGGTTCTAGCAGGCCAACAAAATCAGCCGCCACTTTTTTCCAAGCATATTTTTTGGCGTGTCGGGCCGCGTCGCTACGGTCTAAATCAAGGCAGGCCAAACACGCGGCGCGCAAATCATCATCCACCACACCTGCGCTTGAATTTGGAATAATATCAATGGGGCCGTGAACAGGATAGGCGGCCACAGGCGTACCCGTGGCCATAGCTTCGATAATCACGAGCCCGAATGTATCAGTTTTAGACGGGAACACCAACACGTCCGCGTCCGCGTAATACCGAGCCAGCTCCGACCCATGTTTAGCACCCGTAAACACGGCCTGGTCTTTATATTTTTTTTGCAACGCGGCCATTTGGGGGCCGTCTCCGACGACAACTTTTGTGCCTACTAGGTCAAGTTCCAGAAAAGTTTCAATATTTTTTTCGACCGCTAACCGCCCTACATTAACAAAAATAGGTCGCTTCAACCCTACATAGACATCCGCACCGAATTTATCATTTTTGGCAAAACGGACTTTGGGGTTAAATTGGGTGAGATCAACACCCCTTGCCCATGCCGCCAGATTATAAAAATTTTTCTCGGCTAGAAATTCAACCATGGACGGCGTTGTCACCATAATACGTCCGCCTGCATTGTGGAAATCACGAACGAATTTATACCCCAAAAATAGTGGAAGTAACGGAAAGCGGGCATGAATATATTCGGGGAATTTTGTATGATATGAGGTGGTAAACGGCATACCCCATTTCAAGCACAAAGCTCTTGCGGCCCAACCAAGCGGGCCTTCGGTTGCAATATGAACGGCGTCTGGCGCGAATAAAACCAATCTGCGTTCCACTTCGCGCTTAGCAAAAAGCGAAATGCTGATATCGGGATATGTGGGCAATGGCATGGTCAAAAACCCATCAGAGGGCGCAATGACTTCAACAATATGACCCGCTTTTTCGCATTCTTCTATGGTCTTGGACAAGGTACGTACCACACCATTCATTTGCGGTTTCCACGCATCAGTGACCAATAGAATTTTCATATGCGTTTTCAAGCTCCCCGAGTTTTCTACCATAGACAAAGGGAGCCCCAACACCAATAGATAATTTGACAACAAAAAAGGCGAGGTCTCCCCCGCCCTTTTAAACAACAATTTATAAAGCGCTTAAAGCGTGTTCAATTTACCTTCGGTTTTGGCAAGAAGGTAGTAAAACGTAACGCGGCTTTTCATGCGGTCAGCTTTCATCGTTTCGCACACGGCCATCACTTTGGCATCAAGCTCTAAGTCTGTACCAGTCATGCCAAGTTTATTAACAAGCCAGCTATCCCGAACAGTTGCCCGCTCACTTTCGTCTGAACACGCAACAAACTTACCGTCATTGTTGGAAAGCGCAATCCCGCAATGATTGACGATTTTACGAACAACATCTTCAGAAGCAGATGCGTCATATGTCAGCACAGCTTGGTAATACGGAATATGACGGGCAATTTTTGTTTCGGTTTTCGTTTCTACGTGTACTGCTTTTTTAGCAACAACTTTTGTTGTTTTTTCCGCCACTGCTTTTTTAGCAGGCGTTACAGTTTTTTTCGAAGCAGCGACATCAACTTTCGCATCGGCAGCATTTTTCTTCGGTAAAAGACCCATTGTTGTGGCCATACCGCACGGTGTGGCGCGGCGTACAAATTTTGGGGTTTTTGAAAAAATAGCGGAAAGGCCGTCTTCGATTTTGGTGCCGCGAACTGCATAACCTTCAAATCGGGTTTGAGACAATGCTTGAGCTTTTTTCGATTGGGTGACGAGTACGTCAAATGCGGTTACATGTAGGCCGAGATAAGCGCGCAAACCTTTGCGAAGGATTGCTGGGCTTTTAAGTGTATAAGTGCTGGTCATAGTTTTATCCTAGAAATTACGTGAGCGGTCACACCGCTTTATATTGGCAATTTAGGGAAAAGAATTAGAAACCGCGTCCTAATTATGCGCATAAAAAAACGGGCCATGAAGACCCGTTTTTATCGTCATTATTGTGGAGCTAGCTTTAGAGAGCGGCCAATTTATCTTCGGCTTTAGCAAGAAGATAATAGAACGTCACACGACATTTATTATTGTCGTCTTTCATGGTTTCGCACACAGCCATCACTTTAGCGTCGAGTTCGGTGTCGTCACCTGTTAGCTCTAGTTTTTTCTTGAGCCAGCTATCCCGAACCGTATTACGCTCGGTTTCGTCTGAACACGCGACAAGAGAAGCGTCATTGGAGTTTAACGCAATGCCAAGATGATTGACAATTTTCTTGACCACCTCTTCACTTGCGTCAGCGTCGTATTTTTTCACAGTTGCGAAATATTTGAGATGACGAGGTTCATTTTCTTCACTCGCTGTTTCAGCAGGCGTTTCCTCGGCAGGCGCTTCTTCAGCAGGGGCGGCGGCGGCTTCTGCAGCAGCAGCTTTCTCGGCTTCTTTAGCTTCAG
>JAESQI010000158.1 GCA_016765255.1 Robiginitomaculum sp.
ATTGTACAGGGGTTAACCGTTAAAAATGTTGTGCAAAGAACCGTTGATCCTGAATTATTTTAGCAATGTTTAGTGGAAGCGAGCTGTGTTGTTGTCGGAAAACCCACTAAATATAGTCCAGTTATGAGTTTGATTTTCGCGCTGTGAGCCAAACCAATCCCAAAGCAATAAGTGCAGGTAGGGCTTGGGTATAGAGGATTGATGATTTTGCAGTGATACTCCCAAAAACGCCTGCACAAATTACGCAGGTTAAGAAAAATATTTTTATGTCGGTACGTTTCGAGCCTAATCCCCAAATGAGACCTGCTGCTAAGAAACCGTTATACAGACCTTGATTGGCGGCGAGCGGTGCTGAAGCTGCTGAAAATTCCTCAGTCATACCGAATATTTTTCGCCCAGTCGGATGGTTCCAAAAAAACATCTCCAAAACCATGAAACCAATATGGCTAAGGGCTACGAACGCTGTCATTACATTTGCGAGTGTTTTCATAATGTTTTCCTTATAAATGAAAATGCATGTAAAGCCAACTGGTAGAGTTTAATCTATCGTCGCAATCTTAAGGGTATCTGTTGTGCCGGGGCGGCCAAATGGAATGCCTGCCGAGATGATGATGATGTCGCCTTGGACACATTCTGCCTGTTCTTTGGCAATGATTTGGGTGGTGGCCAGCATATCATCAAAGCTTGTTGGGTCGGCCATGACGACCGGGCGAACCCCCCACGTTAAGGCCATGCGAGAGGCAATGTGCTTATCGGGGGTCAGGCCGATTATGAGACAAGGTGGTCGCTCGCGAGCAATACGCCGAACAGTTGATCCAGATTTGGTATATCCGAGAACGGCCTTGCATCCCAATACTTCGGCGATGCTACGCACGGATTGGCTGATGGCGTCATTAACCGTGGCTTGCGGTCTAAGGTTGGCGCGAGTGTAATAATCTGGGTAGGTGGGGTCGGCTTCAGTAGCCACAATTATCCTATCCATAATGGCGACAGCGGTTGCGGGGTGACGGCCAATTGCGGTTTCAGCCGAGAGCATTACCGCGTCCGCACCTTGGTAAATGGCAGTTGCTACGTCAGACGCTTCGGCCCGGGTTGGTGTGGACGCATCAATCATGCTTTCGAGCATATGGGTCGCGACAATGACAGGCTTGCCAAGAGCGCGTGCCGCCGTGATGATTTTTCTTTGTACAACAGGGACTTGTTCAAGGTCGAGTTCCACCCCTAAATCGCCGCGAGCCACCATGGCCGCGTCTGCTAGCTTTAAAATAGATTCGATATCATGAACGGCAGACGGTTTTTCTATTTTCACGATCAGGCCAGCTTTATCGCCAATGATGTTACGGGCCTCTATGACGTCTTGGGTTGTTTGTACAAAGGAAAGAGCAATGAAATCCACTTGTTGTGACAGAGCAAATTTCATGTCTTTTTGATCTTTTGGTGTCATGGCGGATACAGGTACAACCGCGCCGATGACATTAACGCCCTTTTTGTTTGTTAAAATTCCGGGGACATCGACACGGGCTTTTAGGTGTGTTTTCCCGGCCTTGGTAATGGTCACCGTTAATTTTCCGTCGTCAAATTTCAATATATGACCGGGAGCTAAAACCTCGAAAAGCTCCGGATGAGGCAGGGGGATTGCATTCTTTTTGGCGGTTTTTCCGACTATAATGTCGACCACCTCCCCATATCTGAGTTCCATTTGTCCTGATTCAAAAGTACCAACCCGAATTTTAGGGCCTTGCATATCCGCGACAATGGCAATGGCATTGCCGCTTTCTCTTTCAATGTTGCGAATAGCTTTTATAGAGCGAGCGTGATCCTCGTGACTACCGTGAGAAAAATTTAGCCGAAATGCATCGACGCCTACTTCGTGTAAAAGCTTTAAGCTCTCTGGAGCCGCACTGGCAGGGCCGACTGTGGCAAGTATTTTTGCAAAACGATTGCGCATAAACGGCTCTCTATAACTTCACTTAGAGCATAGAGAAAAGAAAAATTTAATCTACACAATTTGATGCGGGAATGGTGATTTCGTCGCCAACGCGGATATAATATTGATCATTAAGATTGTTAGTACGCTTTAACTCAGCCACGCTAACACAGGACGCTCTAGCAATACTATAAGCCGTATCTCCTGGTATGACAGTGTGAAAACGAAAATTCATTGTCGCAGGTTCAATGATTGTCACAGTGGAAGTGGTTGGTGCTGGGGTAAAGGGCTGAACAGGAATTTGAGTTTGAATGTTAGAAATATTTGCTGTCATTGCATTCTTTTCAATAGGCACATTCATTTCCATGCCTTGGACAGCGTAAAACCCGGGTGTTCCTTCTGCGCCGTAACTTGTGACATTTTCTTCGATTGCGGATTTTGGAATGTTATTTGTTTGTGGGTTTGTGGTATATATTTGTGGCGTTGACGCACTAAAAACCTGTGCGTCTTGAGCACTGGGTTGGTAGATAGGTGCAACGATTGCAGATTGCGAGTTGACTGGAATGGAAGTTGGTGAACAGCGTATGGATTTGTCAGCTATTCCGTACCCTGCAGCGCTTCCGAGAGCTGCGCCTGCAATGGTGCCTATGGTTTTATTATCACCAGATAGTTTTCGTCCTATCAATGCGCCCGCTGCGCCGCCTGCTAAACTGCCAATGACTTTACGGGTGGATTCTTTCGAGAGACACTCTTGTGTAACCTGCGTATAATGAGCAGATTGCGCCGAGTTTCCGTCTGTCACATAACGAACAGGTGCGGCAGTTTGCGTCTGGTAACTGGCCTGCCGAATAATCGCCGATTGCGGATTGCTGCCCTTATATTTGGTCGTTTGCTGATAAATTGGATTGCTTTGTTGCGTTGCACAATTTGTGAATACCAATGCGCCTGCTATGACAATGAGCCCTGTTGAAAACCGCATAATAACCCTCCATGGTTATAAAACTAGATAATTGGAGTATTATTGCAAAAATATGGCTAATATTTTCTTAAGATTTTGGGAAACCCGCACTGCCATTTTGGTCTGGATGTTTTTCAAGATAGGCGGCTTTAATCTGGGATACGGTTTTGCGGCTTTGGTTATGGGAATAACCCGGGGGTGCAAAAATATATTTGATCCTTTGGCCTAAATTAGGGCCTTTGGAAAATACATCTTTAGCAATGGCAGCAAATTCGTGAAAGGCAATAATAAATGGGTTAAATGTGGTCAAAGGTTTGACGATACCGTAATCGACTTTTTCATCTTCTAGTTCGGGAACAAATGTGCCAAATAGTCTATCCCAGATGATGAAAATACCAGCGAAATTAGCGTCTAAATACCGAGGGTTGCGCCCATGATGGACACGGTGGTGGCTTGGAGTATTCAGTAAAAATTCGAACCATTTTGGCATTTTATCTATAGTTTCTGTATGAAACCAAAATTGATATAGTAGATTTAAAGCACCAACAAAAAATAAAATAAGTGGGTGAATACCAAGAAGAACGAGCGGCACAGATAACAGTACAGTACCTGATATAATATTTGTCCATGGTTGACGAAGAGCCGTTGTCAGATTGTAATGTTCAGAGGAGTGATGCACAACATGTGTTGCCCAGAACCAGCGCGATTTGTGGTAAAGAAAATGCTTCCAATAATACATGAAGTCATCGGCAAAAAGGGCGATGAGAACCACCCAAATTAAATTCATATGATTTTGTAAATCAAGTGCGCGGAACTGCCATACCCATAAGAGAAAAATCAAATTAAATGCCTTTGTCGCAATATCAAACAGGCTCATACCACTGCCCATAATTAAAGATGCCGCCCCGTCTTTAAAGGTATAGGCATTTTTAATCGGGTGATATTTCAACCATAAAAGTTCCAAACCAATGCAAACAATAAAAAAAGGGATCGCCCAAATGAGTATGTCCGGGAAATGCGGTTCGGTCATGATGGCTCTTTCAGAATTGGAGGCGGCGATTGTTACTAAGATTTCATGCGCTGCCGTATTGTCATGCTTTTGTGTTTGCTTTATTTCAGTTTAAGTTAATTGGAGGAAAATACAATGGTCATCACTCGGGGAATTTTTAAGCCGTATTTATTTATTCAAGGCTTGGTTATGCTTGTAGTCATATTGTTTTTCACAATTTTTGCACAAGCAGGGGAAAGCAAAAGCGAAGCCTACGTGCAAGCTGAAACTCTCATGGAGGCCGAGGATTATAAATCGGCTGCAAAAATCATCACCAAAGCCCAAGAAAGCGGTGAAGACACTATCGAAATGAGCCTATTGCTCACCAATATATATGCGGCGCGGGTTGAGCAAGTCGGAACCTTGAGCAAATTAGGTGTGGCCAAGAAAATTAAAGCCTCTATGGAGCATTCCTTAGAGTTGGAGCCAGACAATAAAAGCGCGCTCATCGGCATTGTCGAGTATCATTTGCAAGCGCCTGGAATTGCAGGCGGGAGTAAAACCGAAGCTCGGCAATACATACTTAAAATGATCGAGCTTTACCCACAACGCGGCCATATGATGATGGCCAAACTGGCCGCCGCTGAAGATAATTCTGAAGAAATGCAAACTCACCTCACCAAGGCTCTCGCGATTGATCCCAATAATACAGATATTTTGCTTGGCAAAGGAGCACTCGAAGTGTCGCAAGAAAAATACATGGACGCAATTGCCACGTATGAAGCTTGCCTCGCGGTCGAAAGTGGAAATATGAATTGCCTGTACCAAATTGGAAAAACCGCACAAGTGGGGAAAGTCGAATATACTAAGGGCAAGCAGGCGTTCAAAGATTTCATTGCTGTGCATACTGAAAACAAAAACTACCTCGCTTATGCCCATTACCGCCTCGGCAATATTTACAAACAAGAAGGCGATAAAGCGGCTGCCAAAACCGAGTACCAATTGGCCGTTGATATTGACGGTTTAAAGAAAGCAAAGAAAGCATTGCGGAATTTAAATCCAAGAGATAATTGCTCGATCCACTTTCCGCTCATCCCTCACCTGATGCGGGATCCCTTGAAACTATGGTGTAATATTGGATGGGATACCGCCCTACGGCGGTATGAGAGAATGTGAGAAACGTGAATTGTGTCTTGGCAGTCGAGGCGTGACCCGTTAAGTAAACTCATATAACCAAGAGGACAAATGCATGGGAAAAGTTTACACATCAGCAACGGAAGCCCTCGAAGGGCTGACCTTTGACGGGATGAGTGTTATGGCGGGCGGGTTTGGCCTGTGCGGTATTCCTGAAAACCTTATTGTGGCATTGCGTGATTCTGGCGCGCAAAACATAACCGCCATTTCCAATAATGCAGGGATAGACGGGTTTGGGCTTGGCCTGCTGCTGGAAACCCGCCAGATCAAGAAAATGATTTCTTCTTATGTGGGCGAGAACAAAGAATTCGAGCGTCAATATCTGGCTGGGGAACTCGATCTTGAATTTAACCCGCAAGGCACATTGGCCGAACGCATTCGCGCTGGCGGGGCTGGTATTCCCGGATTTTATACCAAAACTGGATACGGCACTGTGATCGCAGAAGGTAAACCGACCCGTGAATTTGACGGCGAAACCTATATCATGGAAACGGGGCTAACCTGTGATGTGGCTTTGGTCAAAGCGTGGCGCGGCGACACACAAGGCAATTTGCAATTCAAGAAAACCGCCCGTAATTTTAACCCGATGATGGCAACCGCGGGTAAAGTGACCGTGGTGGAGGTTGACGAACTTTGCGAAGTCGGTAGTTTTGATCCGAATTATATCCATACGCCCGGTATTTTTGTGCAGAGAATACTCGAAGCAAAATGCGAAAAGCGCATTGAAAATATTACCACGAGAGAGCGGGCCCCGTCCTCCGACGGGATGAGCGGAGAATTATAATGGCCAAAGAGTCAGGGTGGAGCAGAGACGAAATGGCCAAGCGGGCCGCGAAAGAACTCAAAGACGGGTTTTATGTGAATTTGGGTATTGGCATTCCTACACTGGTCGCCAACCATATCCCAGACGGTGTGGACGTGACTTTGCAAAGCGAAAACGGCATGCTCGGCATGGGGCCGTTCCCTTACGCGGACGAAGTTGATGCTGACCTGATCAATGCAGGCAAACAAACCATTACGGAGTTACGCCGCTCGTCCTATTTCAACTCGGCGGAAAGCTTCGCTATGATACGAGGCGGCCATATAGATCTGTCTATTTTGGGGGCTATGGAAGTGTCAGAGAACGGCGACATCGCCAATTGGATGATCCCCGGTAAAATGGTCAAAGGCATGGGTGGGGCCATGGACCTCGTCGCAGGCGTCAAACGCTGCCTCGTCACTATGGATCATACTAATAAGGCAGGTGCGAGCAAGTTTTTGAAATCATGCACCCTCCCTTTGACAGGTAAAAATTGCATCGCCATGGTGATCACAGATTTAGGCGTGTTC
>JAESQI010000159.1 GCA_016765255.1 Robiginitomaculum sp.
AAATCTGATAGCAATGTTGGCTTATTTGCCAGTGACGCTGGTATCGAAGCGTCGCGAAGAATGTCGCGGCGCAAGGGTATTTTACCCGGCGAGGAGTTGGCAAAAGTATTTGCTTGGATGCGCCCTAATGATTTGATTTGGAATTATGTCGTCAACAATTATTTGCTCGGCGATGATCCACCAGCATTTGATATTTTATACTGGAATGCAGACACGACCAATTTACCAGCGCAGTTGCATTCGGATTATTTGGATATGTTTACAGATAAACGCTTTGTTTCTCAAAACGGTGGGGGTAGTGGCGTGCAGTTTATGGAACACGAAATCAATCTAAAAAATGTGGACATAGACGGGTTTATGTTGGCAGGGGTTACAGACCATATCACTCCTTGGCGTGCCAGCTACCGCAATACGGCTCTATTTGGCGGCAAGGTAGATTTTGTTCTCGCGTCCAGCGGGCATATTCAATCTTTGCTAACAGCTCCCGGTAATCCAAAGGCCAAATTTTTTACCAATAAAATTACCGAAGAGACGTGTGAAACATGGCTGGAAGGAGCTGAGGAAAATGCGGGCTCATGGTGGCCTCATTGGGATAAATGGTTATCAAAACGCTCTGGTGAACTTAAAGCCGCGCCGCGAACGCAAGGTAATAAAAATTTCCCGCCCCTATGCAAGGCACCGGGCGAGTATGTATTTACTTAAAAAGTTAGGATGATTTCATGCGTAACCCACCTCGTATTTCTTATTCAAAAATAGGCAATCAAAAACTCCGTACCGCGATCTGGAAGGGCACAGATAAAGGGGATGGTAAGCGGACACCGCTTTTGTTTTTTAACGGCATTGGGGCCAACCTTGAAATCGCGCAGGCCTTTGCTGATGCCTTTACGGGCCGTGATATTATCACTTTTGATATGCCAGGTATTGGCGGCTCCCCTGATCCGAGCGTTCCTTACCGTCCTTGGTGGGTGGCAAAGGCGGCTAAAAAAATCCTTCTCAAACACGGCTATTACAAAGTGGACGTTTTAGGTGTCTCGTGGGGCGGGGGTATGGCCCAGCAATTTGCTTTCCAAAACCAGAAGATGGTTCACCGTCTCGTCTTGGCGGCGACAGCGCCCGGCGTAACCATGGTGCCTGGCAATATTCGCGCCATTAGTAAAATGGGATCGCCCAAACGCTATATCGACAAAAATTATTTGGCCGAGCATTTCGAGACCCTATACGGGGACGGTAGCGAAGGGGTCAATGATTTTGCTAAAAATATGATACCGCCGAGCATTAAGGGATATATTTTTCAACTCACCGCCATGCTTGGTTGGTCAAGCCTGCCATTTTTGCGGTTTTTGAAAATTCCCACATTGATTATGATGGGCAGCAAAGATCATATTGTTCCAGTTGCCAATGGTAAGATTTTGAAATTTATGATTAAAGGATCAAAGATGGTTGTCATGGAAGGAGCAGGGCATTTATTTTTGCTCACGCGCCGCGACGCGTCTATTGAAATTATACGTGAGTTTTTTGAAGAGCCTGAAGTCGAAATGCCACAAAAAAACCACCCAAAACTAGCTGAGCTTAAAAAAAAAGCCGCGTAAAAAAGACCAAAGCTAAAGTATAAAGCTAAGATATGAGGAGTAAGACATGAGTAAGGATAAGAAAACAAAGCCACTTTCTGGTGATACTGCTCGTAAAATCTGGCTGGCGGGTATTGGCGCTTATGGCCGTGCTTTTGGTGAGGCCCAAGAGCAACTCTCCAAAGTCACCAAGGGTGGCGGTAAGGTGTTTGACGACCTTGCGGCCAAGGGCGAAATGATTGAAACCATGGTCAGTGATAAAGGCAAGGAAATCGCCAAAGACGCGATGGAAAAAGTAGGATCCGTTAGCGGTGGCCTCGATCTAGATGACCGTATTTCAAAAATGCGCTCTCGTTTGAAACGAGTGGACGACAATGTCAATGACGGGCTTGAAGACAGGTTGGATAGACTTGAAGCTAAAATGGACGAGGTTTTGAAATTGCTCAAACCCGCTCCAAAAAAAAGAACAGCCCGCAAGCCATCGGCGAAAAAAAAGCCAACCTCAAAAGCTAAAAAATAGGTGGTCGCCGAACGTAATCTACGCTCGAAAACCAAGGAGAAAATCCTGCGCACCTCTTTGGCTTTGCTTAATAATGAAGGCGAGCCCAATATATCCTCTGTCGACATTGCTGCCGTCATGGAAATTAGCCCCGGCAATCTTTATTATCATTACAAGGGCAAAGACGTCATTATTGAAGAATTGTTCGCAGATTTTGAAGACGAGCTCAGGCAAGTTTTATCCGCGCCCATTCACAAGCCTCTTGCCATCGAAGACAATTGGATATTCCTCTATATAATTTTTGAAGAAATTTATGACTTTCGGTTTTTCTTTTTCAATCTCACCTCTCTCCTCGAACGCATTCCCGTATTACGGCCCAAATTTTCTCGCCTATTGTCCTTAATGAAGCGCACATTTATAGGGATATTTTCGAGTTTGGAAACGGGCGGACATTTAGTCTTTAGGGGCGACGAGGCCGATATATTGGCAGAACGCTTAACCGCACATTTTGTCTATTGGCTCCCCTATATGCAATTACGCGGGGGTAGTGGTCGCAATACAAAGTCTCTTATCCATGAAGGAGTCTATGCGGCCCTCACCCAAATCACGCCCTATTGGGGAGAAGACGCCGACCCTTATGCAGACCTTCTCAAAGACTTTATGACCGAGCAGACAGGGTAAATTGGTAACAAAACTCTTGACCAATGCCCGCCAGAATGGACTATGCGCCTATGACCCAAAACACACTTGATCTTCGTATTATTCCCGTCACGCCATTTGCGCAAAACTGTAGCCTTTTGTGGGACACGATCACCATGAAAGGTGTGTTAATCGACCCCGGCGGGGAAGCGCAAAAAATTCTGCACGGGGTTAAAAAATACGGGGTTGAGATAGAGGCTATCTGGCTAACCCATGGCCATCTTGACCATGCGGGCGGGGCCGAGGATATCAAGGCAGAGTTTGGCTGTCCGATCATTGGCCCCCATAAAGACGATCAATTTTGGATGGACAGAATTACGGAGGATTGGGCCAATTACGGGCAAAAGGGTATGGGCCGAAATTGCACCCCTGACCGCTATCTTGAAGACGGGGAGACCCTCGAACTCGCAGGCGTAAAATTCGGTGTCACCCATTGCCCCGGTCATACGCCCGGTCATGTTGTGATCTATAATAAAGATATGAAAATAGCTTTTGTTGGCGACGTAATTTTTAAAGGTAGTGTCGGGCGCACGGATTTCCCCAAGAGCAACCCGCAGCAACTCATTGACAGTATCACAAATAATTTATGGCCGCTTGGAAATGATATGCGCTTCGTCCCCGGTCACGGCGAAATGTCAACCTTCGGCGCAGAACGCGCCAATAACCCCTTCGTCGGCGACGCCGTAGTCGGGCAAGGCAAAGGTAGGTCTAGCGGGATTATGTGATGGAAGATGGCAAGCTCATTCTTAAGCTAGAACAAGACTTGTTAAAACCACACCTAAGAAACTCACAACCAAAATTAGAGAAAATTATTGCGAATGGTTTTGTTGAAATCGGGCAATCTGGAACCTTGTATAATAAGCATAGTATCATAAAGGCCTTATCTAGCGAACAGGCGAAAAATATTACATATGTGGATATGCGCCTAAAGTTTCTCAGCAAAAAATTAGCCCTAGTAAGTTACCAAACTTCTTCACGCGGACGAGATATGGTTCAACGGTATTCTTTATGGGAACGCACCCAGAATTCTTGGCAAATATTATTTCACGAAGCAGTGCAGGTTTGAAGGTTTGTAG
>JAESQI010000160.1 GCA_016765255.1 Robiginitomaculum sp.
CTTACAATTTACGCTAAAGCTACCCGTCTGGAAGACGGGGGGTTTAGACCTAAAAAGGTGGATACTAAAAACTCTATATCCCCCAGGCCATACCCTACGCAAACTCATGTGTTGAGAGAATCTGAAATGAGGTATGTGTTAGGCACGATTCTTGCTTATGTTTATAGATGAGTTATTTTGATCATACTTCTAATGATAACACGCCGTTTGCGGGCGGATTTTCGCATGGTGGGGCGACATCGTTGCTAGAGAGCGGCGATTCTATTGGTAAGTTTGACGTTGCCAAAAACAAAGCCTATTCAAGCTATTCACATGGATTTTCAACCAAACACATGCGCGAAAAAGGCGGCCAAGGGCCACCTGACAAACCAAGAGGGTTTTTGGCCAGTCCTATCACGTTTTTTGCGGCCTTTAGCCTATGGGTTGCTGCCCTCGTCGCCGTCTATATGGCGTTTGAAAAATATCCTGATCCACTGGCCCGAATTCTCATCCTATCTGCTGGTGGTTGGGCCTCCCTGTTGTTTTCTTATGTCAGCAAATATCAGCGCAGAGATTTCTTTAGAGATTTGAGCCTCTCCACCATACTCGGCACACTCATGGGCGCCGTAATTGTTGCTTTGACCAGTTATAATACGCCCATAAATTTTGCCGCTTTCACAGGTGGGTTTGCCTTTATCGCCACCTTGTTGGCCGTCATATTAAAAGAGCGCTATTTGTTGACCATTGCCAATATGGCGACACTATCATGGACAGCCTATTCATTACAGTATTTACAAACTCAGGAATATTATTGGGCTTTTCCCGCATTGTTGGTTGTGCAAATTGCCCTTGCCATTGAACTGCGGGCAAAAATACCGCTCGCTCTTGCCAGCCTTTCAGGCTTATTCTGGCTAGTGACCAATCTGATCATACTGACATTGGCTGTAAAAATCTCTCTCCTGATGGCGATTTGCGCCGTTTTCGTGGTTGGCTTAACCTATTCACGGTTTGGCAAATCCATGCAAGACAACCAGATATTTAGCGGACTATTCCAAACCAATATTGGCTGGGTATTTGCGATTACTGGCGCTCTACTTTTACAAGATTATTGGCTCATGACCGCGCCCCGCCTGCCATGGTCAAATCTCTCTGCGCTCTCAGTTTTCGAATACCCACTTTCAGCCCAATGGATCGCATTTGTTCTCATTTGCTTCGGTATAATTGGTCTAATGAGCCTGTTTAGGTTACGGGCCAATCGCCAGACTTTACTGGGCGGTATTGGCATTGTCGGGTTTTCAACAGTGTTGCCTCTTAGCATTATTTTCAAACCCCAAATCCTGCAAATGGTAGCGCCCTTAAACATAGCTGCCACGCCTGCAATTGGGCTGTGTATTGGCGGCGCGGTAACAGGTTTGGCACTGGGTATGTTGGCCAATGGCTTAAGGCGAGGCAAACCAAGTATGATTTTACTGGCCTTGATCACATTAAGCATTGAGGCCATAATTGTCATGGACAGTGTCTACGCTGAGCCTGATAATCTTATGTTATTTGGGTTTTCAGTACTAGTCATGTCCCTGACGGCGGGCCTATATGCGCACAATGGACAGATGCGTGACTTGGAAACCTCCCATGCCTGATACGCAAAGTGCCACCATTCGTGTAAAACCATATATCCTCGTGGGTGTATTTCTCACCCTATTGCCGTTGTTAATGGTCTTTTATCATGCCCAGAGAATGGTAATTGGGACGATTGTACGGCTCCCCGTGCACGTGAAGGCGATCAATGCAGCACAGCTTGACCTGACAAAGTTTGGTGCAAATTACAGACTGACAACACCGCTAAATTCTATTGATACACATATGGTCACAGGACAAAATTCATTCTCCCCAAACACACCAATCTATGTGTTTTTAAGCCCAGGCCCGAATGATATTTGGTATGCCTATTCAATATCTAAACTCCCGCCGCAACATGGATGCCAACTCACGTCCTGTCTTGTCTTGAAAGGGCGTATACAAGCAGTCAATGGTCATTATATTTCTGTTCGTTATCAATATGAGGATTTTGCCGCGCCGCCCCATACCGCCAAGAAACTTAGGGATATGACAGCAAATAATTCTGAACTCGTCCTCAGCATTGGGGCCAATGGTCGTGCCGTGTTGCGCGCCCTTATTTTGGACGGGGAAAATATAGCTCAGCCAAAAATACTCATACCTGAACTGTTGGGCCTCACCCACAATATAGCAAGTCCTGCCCCTGCCAGATAACCGCCCAGATGTCCCGCCCAAGCAGGGTGGCCCCCCATCATGATATTAAAGATATCGAGCACAACCAATATCACGCCAAACGAAATCAGCCGTT
The DNA here is from genome assembly GCA_016765255.1 of Robiginitomaculum sp. GTDB lineage: Bacteria > Pseudomonadota > Alphaproteobacteria > Caulobacterales > Maricaulaceae > Robiginitomaculum_A. The sequence continues at coordinate 2,342 of JAESQI010000160.1, forward strand.
CTCGCCCACCAATCACCCAAGCGGCACTGGCAAAGAGAGCGGCTCCGCCTGTTGATGCCCCAAGGGCGACTCCATTTGCGCCTGTGACATACCAGTGGAGCCATTGCCCCAGCCCGCCTGCGATTGCGCCGAGTATAAAGATCGCCAAAAAAGTTGCAGAGCCTCTCCGCACCACACTCAATATAGGAATAGTTTTGGATTTCACACCGCGAATGGTAATAATGCCAAAGGCAAGGATAAACCCGCAATTCATTAAAACATGCCCCCATCCCGCATGGAGGAGCGTATGGGTGAGTAGTGTCGAAATATTTCCAAGTGGCCGCCCCTCCAATATCACATGGCCATCATTTGCGGCAAGTAGGCCAGCTTGTGACGCAAACCCTTGATATGAATTAGGGGCCATAACATATGCCAAATGGCACATGAGAAGTACCGTAACCAACCAGAAAGGGGCTGGGTCTTCTACATTGAGCATGGGCTCTTTTTGTGACCTGAGAGGTGGGCGTGTTGGGCGATTGTTCATGATTTACTCATAGTGTTTGTAGCTATGCCCGACAAGCCCGAATCGCATTGTGTCTTGTGTTTATGGAAATATATTTTTCTTGCTCCGAATCACTTAACCGTCAAGTATGGACTTGGTAAGTTTAATTTTGGCAATAAGGCCAGTTATGCATTGGTATGTAAACGTCCAAAATCAGGCATATGGCCCGTATAGCGACGCCCAGATGCAAGGCTTTGTATCTGAAGGCCGTGTTAATGACCAATCCATTATCAGTAACTCGCCCGAAAACGGATATTACCAAGCAATTGCCTATGATATATTTAAACTTTGGTCAGGGACAGGACAATCCATAGCTGTTGGTGCAGAAACGCAGACCTACCCGCATACACAAGGTAGACAAACCTATCAGCAAACGGCGCATAGTCCACAGCCAATGACGTACAATGCACAACCCGCTCACTCTCCAGCTCCCACTCACAATATACCGTCAAGTGTGCCTGAGGCCATTGCAGAAACGGGCCCTGTTGTACAAACCCCAACGGAAGTTCAAGGGAAAACCAATGTATTTTTGGTTATGGCCGAGATACGTTCCGAAGGCGCAATGGGATTTTTACAAGCCTTGCAAGGTTTTGGCTCGGCCCAGCGCATTGGTGATACGGTTTGGATTTTACGCAGTGCCAGCGGCGTTGAAAAATTACGCAATGTGCTCAGCCAAGCTCTTGATCGTCAAGACCGTCTGTTTATTCTCGATAGCAGTGCCAACAAAACCGCATGGTTTAATATCGGCGCCGACCTAGACCACCGTATCCGCGAGCTTTGGAGCGAAGACGACGATTAAAGCGCGAAAGGGGTAGCATCTTCGCCCTTCAAAATACTCTCCTTCTTCACTTTTACGAATATTCCATACCCTTCCTCCCTACCTCCCTTCCTCTTTGTCATCCCAGACTTGATCTGGGATCCGACACACACTACAAACTGTGAATTTGCAATCGGATTCCAGCCTGCGCTGGAATGACAGGGTTGGTATGAATGTTTTGGAAAAAAATAGTTCTCTCTACTAAATTTCATAACCACATTTGTGGAAGAGGGCTGACCCGCTTCAAACTTCTTGCAGTCCGTCCCGAAACCGGTTGGCATTTTCTATATAGTGTAATGCGCTCGCTTCCAGCATTTTGATTTGTTGTTCCCCTAGCGTCTTGATCACACGCCCAGGGGACCCAACGACAAGAGAATTATCTGGTATTGTCTTGCCTTCGGTTATCAGAGCATGGGCCCCGATAATGCAATTTTTACCAATGACCGCGCCGTTGAGTATCGTCGCACCAATCCCGATGAGAGTATTATCGCCGACGCTACACCCGTGCAACATCGCCTTGTGACCAACTGTAATCCCGTTGCCAATTTTCAATGGAAATCCCATATCGGAATGCAAAACGGAGTTATCTTGGATATTCGTACCCTCGCCAATCATGATCGGCTCATTATCACACCGTATAACCACGCCAAACCATACAGAAGACTTTGCCCCAATCCGCACATCACCAATAATATCGGCACTTGCGGCCACCCAAACCGAGGTTTCTAAGTTCGGTGATTTATTGTCGAGACGATAGCACGGCATGGCTAGAGTTCGTCCAAATCTTGCTGCAGGATCGAAATATTCAAATCATAGGAAATATCATCCTTATCCTCATCATCAATATAAAGGAGGCCAAGGATTTCGTCATTCAGATAAACTTCGACACTATCCGCGACTTTGCGGGGACGAATGTCAATATTTTGTGTACCTAGACGCCTACAAAGATAGGCTTTCACATTTGCAATTTGTTCTGCGGTCATTGCCGTCTCCAGAGTTTTAATAATGATATATGTAAATACTAACTATTCAAATGCATTGGTCAAATGCTATTGCAACAAATTATGAGCAGATATCAGGAGCGAGCCCTAGTCTAAAGTTTGGTCCATTTGGGCGGCAGGGTTTTCGCAACACGGGCCACCAACGGCAATCGCTGGAACGCCCGCAAATGTGCAGTGTGCGGGCACGTTTTTCAAGACTACAGACCCAGACGCAATACGCGCGCTCTCGCCAACTGTGATATTACCAAGGATTTTCGCCCCAGCCCCAATGAGGACATTCTTCCCGATTTTCGGATGCCGGTCTTCACTGTCTTTGCCTGTACCACCAAGGGTAACCCCGTGCAGAATTGAACAGCCATCACCTATGACACTCGTTTCCCCAACAACCAGCCCCGTTGCATGGTCAAGCATGATCCCATTACCGAATTTGGCGGCAGGGTTAATATCAACACCAAACAATTCCGAAGACCGACTTTGAAGATGATAGGCAAGCAAGTGCCTGTTTTGCTTCCATAGAGCGTGCGCGACACGGTAGGTTTGCAGGGCAAGAAACCCTTTAAAATATAAAAAACATTGCAGATAAGAATTACAGGCAGGATCACGTTCTCGCACGGCGACCAAATCTTTTGCTGCACTTTCAACAATCCCAGCCGCGTCACCAATTTGCTCTCTAAAAATTTCCATAAACGTTTTACGAAGCATGAGAGCGGCAAGGTCAGGTGTGGCCAATTTTTCGGCCAAGTGATGCGCAAGAGCCCTGCAAAACGTTTTTTGGTCAAGGATTGAAGCGTAAAGCACAGAGGTCAGTGCGGGTTCCTTAGCAGTGTAGTCTCGCGCTTCATGTTTAAGGCCAGACCAAACTTGGTCAATAACGGCTTCCGTCTTTGAAATTGATACAACACTCATGATCGCGCTCCACAGTTCTTATCTTTGCTTGTCCCTTAATATAGGGTGTCTCAAGCATTTATCCAAGGGCAGACAGGCAAAATGACAATATTGTGTTGTCCTGATTATGTTATCCTCGGCCCCGGTAACTTGGCACACCTTGATCTGGCACCCATAGTCCCTTTGGTGGGGTCTTGTATTGATAAAACACATCTATAGGTATGCC
>JAESQI010000161.1 GCA_016765255.1 Robiginitomaculum sp.
ATCGCTGCTTTACCGGATTCCAACCGCGTGCCGATGAACGATGGGCAAGGGTTCGCCGAAATCGGTACTCAGCTTTTTGACCGTGAATTTATCAGTGTTCCTAATGTGACATCCCAAGATAAAATTGATGCCTGTGCGCGCGGTACCGCTACATCCTTGCGCGAAATTACGTCGTTCAAACGTGATGAAGCCAACCGTGTCCGTACAGGTAAAGCGCCAGAAACGCGTAGCTTTTGCCTTAAAAACATTCAAAATTGGACAGATAGCAACAAAGATAAATACCTTGATCCTATTTTTGATAGCATGCCTTATTTGGCAAAATAGGCGGAGGGTTGAAAAAATACACTTTACCCTGTATGGTTTTTCTAAATAATTACAGGGAAAATTATGGGGCAATATAACGAAGGGTATCCTGCAAGGTTATTCCCTACAACGAAAATTGCAGAAGATAGAGCAACGTCAATTTTTTTAGCGTGCTTAAGTTCAGTTTATGAACTTCGAAAAGTGCTTATGAGTACTGTTGATGTAACGGTGTCAAAACGTGGAGGAATATTTCAAACGCGTTTGCATCCAAGATTTGGCCAGAAGAAAACGGGTGAATACGATGTTCCTGATGGCATTATTCAATATAAAAACCGAAATAGTGAATGGCGCGCTCTAATCGAAGTAAAAATAGAAACCAATTTATTGGACCAAGGACAGTTAGAGAGATATTTAGAGCATGTATCTGAAAATCAATGCGATGCGCTAATTACAATTTCGAACGAAATGTGTGCGCGACCTAATGTCCCGCCATTACGATTAAAGACAACTTCTAAGAAATTAAAAAGGCTGAAACATTATCACTGGTCGTGGAGATTTATAAAAAACATTGGACAAAACCTTCTTCAGTCAGACAAAATTGATACGGAATCTGAACGCTATATTTTACAAAACTTGATTGAGTTTTTGGGGGACAGCGCCTCTGGCATACAGGGGTTCACTAAAATGAATAAATATTGGGATAATTTGGTTGTTAATATCAGGAATGACCTCACGCCAACACAAGAGGAGTACGAATCTGCTGTAAATGACTGGCATCAGGAAACATCTGAATTGGCTTTGATAATCAATCAGGTATTGAAGCGAAATGTTGCTGAAAAAATAAAGAAAGAATACATATTGTCCCCAGAGCAAAGGTCGTTTGAAGCAATTAAAGGTTTGAAGGAGGCGTGTGACTTAAAGGCCAGCTTTGATATTGACGGTTTGAAATACCCGTTAGAGGTTTTGATTGATATTGACAAGCGTCAATACCAAATGGCGATTAAATTTATACCATCTAAACAAGTGAAGACGCCGTATGTACAGGTCGAACACTTCTTGAAGCGATTTAACAATGAAGGTGCTCACAGTAATGTGACGGTACATGTAAAATGGCCAAGGCGGCAAGATTTGACAGGGGTGACTTTATTTGATGCAATATCTAGCGTTACATCAGGTGACGGCTTAGCCAATTCAGCACTCATAGATACTGATAAAACATCAATACAGTATATTGAGTTGAAGTTTACGAAGACTCCTGGCACGAATACGTTTAAACATCCTACGAAAATTATTGCAAATTTAGAATCAGATTTGAGGACTTTTTCTACTCAGTATGTAGGACTGTAGATACGGTTTGTATTTCGCCAGAGATTGTACAATAAAAACCTAATCACCGCGTAATTTGGCCCATTTTTCTAGCCGTGCTTTAATCTCTCGCTCTCGTCCTTCTCCTTTGGGGGCGTAGAATTGTTCACGGGGCATGGCGTCTGGGAAGTAATTTTGACCTGAAAGGCCACCTTTGCTGTCGTGATCATAAGCATAGCCCTTACCATAACCCAACTCCTTCATCATCTTGGTTGGCGCGTTGAGAATATGGGCGGGTGGCATCAGTGAGCCTGTTTTCTTAGCGGTCTTCATCGCCGCTTTAAACGCGGTGTAAATGGCGTTGGATTTGGGCGCGGTCGCCATGTGCACAACCGCGTGGGCAATGGCCAGCTCCCCTTCGGGTGAACCAAGAAAACGGTATGTATTCATAGCTTCATTGGCCAGCATAAGTGCAAGCGGGTCAGCAAGCCCGATATCTTCGCTGGCGAGACGTATGAGGCGCCTAGCTATATAGAGCGGGTCTTCTCCGCCCGTGAGCATACGCGCCAACCAATACAGGGCGGCGTCAGGGTCAGAGCCACGAATAGATTTATGCAGGGCCGAGATAATATTATAATGCTCGTCTTTGTTTTTGTCATATGCAGGACTACGCTTTTGCAAATATTGGGCTGCGGCTTTGCTTCCGAGCGGCTTGTCGGGGTTTAGAGCAAATATTTCTTCGGCAAGGTTAAGCAAATATCGTCCATCCCCATCGGAGAGAGCAATTATGGCTTCGCGGCCTTGCCGCGTTAAGGGTAGTTTTTTCTTTGTAAGCATTTCAGCCCTTGAGAGTAATTCCTCTTGTGCTGTAACGTTTAAGCGTTTGAGTACAAAGACTTGGGTTCTTGACAAGAGCGCGCCGTTAAGTTCAAACGAGGGGTTTTCCGTTGTTGCCCCGATTAAGGTCACAACGCCTTCCTCAACATAGGGCAGGAACCCGTCTTGTTGGGCCCTGTTAAAGCGGTGGATTTCATCGACGAATAGCAATGTGCCGCGTCCTGTGGTGCGGAGGTGTTTGGCAGTTTCAAATACTTTTCTTAAGTCTGCAACACCTGAAAATACGGCGGAGAGTTGCACGAACTCCATATCGGCATGGGACGCCATTAACCGCGCAATAGTAGTTTTGCCGACGCCAGGCGGCCCCCATAAAATCATCGAAGCAAGGCGCGCAGAGGTGAGCATACGGCCAATGGGGGCATCACTGGCAAGTAGGTGATCTTGCCCGACAACGTCGCCTATATTTTGGGGACGTAACCTATCTGCGAGTGGTCTTGGGGCATCTTGGCCCAGATCAGCAGAGGCAAAAAGATCGGTCATGTTTCTGTCTAGCCTGTTTTGTGCGCTAAGAAAATCTAAAACCGTATACGGCTTTTATGAACTCGCCCACCTCGTTCGAATGTGAGGTCCCAATTGCGGTTTTCGTCAAATTCATCAAGCACATCTTGGAATTGGGTTGTGCTGGTAATCTCGGTATCCATAACGGACAAAATTATATCACCCGGACGAAAACGGTAGCGGGCTGAGAGGCTATTTCGAGACAGTGCGCGGACAACAACGCCTGTGACAAATGGATCAAAATCCAGTTCTTCGGCCAGAGCGGGGGACATATTGACCACAGTAAGACCGCTAAAGGGGTTGCTGCCACCTAGGGATAATTTAGCCCGCACGGGAATTTCTTTAGGTGTATCAGCGCGAACGGTGAGGGTTTTCTCGCTTGAGTTTCGCCAAATTATTACCTTGGCTTAGTGACCTCGTGCAAATGTAGCGAGTTCGAAACGAAGACCGCTATCATCAAAAATATCGGTTCCGTCCACCGACAAGATAACGTCGCTGCGCTTAAGCCCAGCTTTTGCGGCTG
>JAESQI010000162.1 GCA_016765255.1 Robiginitomaculum sp.
CAACGGTTTTAATCATTTTGGCCACAGGAATAGTGTTCGGATTTGACACATGGACGATGTTTTTCACCCAGACCCAACCCCTGATGCGCGAGATTATGGACGCGCCCTTTATGCAACCCTACCAGATAAATGCGGCGACAATCTTTGTCTCCATGCGTTCATTTGGCATGGGGCTTGAGCAATCCTATTTTATCCAAGGCCTATTTGCCGTGGCCTGTATCGTTTATGGTATGTGGATATGGCGAAAAGGCAGCAATATGGATCACCGTATTCGCGTGGCCATTAGTTGTGTCCTTGTGCTGTTATCGACACCTTACGGTTATACCTATGACTTGATCCCATTGTCAGTTGCGATTGGTATTTTCTACGCCCTACTCCCGCGCTTAAAACTCCCGCTGTTGTTTGCGCTGATTTGGTTGTCGCCTGCCTTTAATCATACGATTGTGCTTAAATCAGCGATCAATCATGTAGCCTTTATAACTTTGGCTTTGTTAGGCCTTATGATTTGGAGCTTAAAAAAATCAGATACTATTTTGGCAGATTAGCCAAAGCGGTTTTTAATTTATCGAGTTCGCTGACAAATGCCTCACGGCGAGAATATTGCTCGTCCACGACTTTTTGTGGGGCGCGGTCTACGAAGTTTTTATTGGCAAGTTTTTTATCAATGCCGTCAATTTCGCTCTGAATTTTCGCCAGTTCTTTTTCGAGCCGCGTCCTTTCCGCGTCCAAATCAATCAAGCCTTCGAGGGGCAGAACAATTGTTGCTTCTTGGACTACGGCCTGAATAGCGCCCTTGGGCGCGCTCTCGCTCGCCTCCCAAGACGACATACGCGCCATGCGCTCTAGGGCGTCTTTATAGGTATCCATACGGGCCAAGGTTTGCGCGGACGCCCCGATCAATAACATCTTGCCTTTGCGAGACGGAGGGATATTCATCTCGGCCCGAACAGAGCGCACTTCGGTCACGAGTTCGGTTAGCCATGCAATATCGGTTTCAGCTTGCGCGTTGATATAGCCCTCGCCTAAGACGGGCCAATCAGCGCTCATGAGGAAAGTTTCGCGGGGGGTATCGCCTGCCATTTCGTTCCAAAGTTCTTCGGTAATAAACGGCATGAACGGGTGCAGGGTTTTGAGGATTTGATCGAACGCCCACGCCGCACACGCACGGGTCTCGGCAATGGCCTCTTGGTCACCGCCGTCCATAATTGGTTTAATCAATTCCAGATACCAATCACAATAAGACCCGCGAGAGAATTTATAACCCGCGTCCGCCGCGTCGTTAAACCTGTAGGTCTCGATGCTTTTGGTCACAGCTTGGACACACTTTGCCGCCTCGCCGACAATCCATTTATTGACAATTTGTTTGCACGATAACGGGTCAAACCCAGCCACAGGTTTGCATTCATTCATCTGGGCAAATTTAGCCGCGTTCCAGAGTTTTGTGCCAAAATTCCTATATCCTTCAATGCGTTGCTCGGATAATCTTATGTCGCGCCCCACCGCCGCCATGGCAGATAGAGTGAAGCGAAGCGCGTCCGCCCCGTATTTATCAACCAGCACAAGTGGGTCAATTACATTGCCCTTGGACTTAGACATTTTCGCGCCCTTTTCGTCCCTAACAATGGCGTGAATATAAACGTCCTTAAACGGCACTTGGCCCGTGAGGTGAAGCCCCTGCATCATCATCCGCGCCACCCAAAAAAAGATAATATCAAAGGCGGTGACAACGACAGAAGTCGGGTAAAACCGCTTCATGTCCTCAGTGTCCTCGGGCCACCCCATCGTCGCGAACGGCCAAAGTCCAGATGAGAACCAAGTATCTAGGACGTCTGGGTCTCTTGAAAGAGTTACTCTAGTAACTTTTCCACCACCATTTTCGAGTCCGGCTGTTATTCCATAAGATACAGACCTAAAACCTTCTGAATCTTCCGCTTCTGTCACGTCCCCTACGTCGTAAAATTCCTTGGCTTGTGAAACAACTTCATCCCATGAATTAGCCACAAATATTTTGGTAGGTTTTCTTGCAGAATCTGCGGCTTCCCCATCTACTAAAAATCCTCCTTGTGGGGCATCAGGCCCATACCAAGCGGGAACCCTGTGCCCCCAAATGAGTTGTCTTGAGATACACCAAGGCTCAATGTTGTTCATCCATTGATCCCAGGTTTTTTTCCAATTGTCTGGGATAAAACGGGTTGTCCCTCTCTCTCCGCTCTCCCCCGCGAAGGCGGGGGTCCATGTCTCGGCTTGTTGCACGGGGTCCCGCCCTTCGGCGGGATGAGCGGTAGGAGGGGTTGCGTGCCCCGCATCCATTGCATTGATCGCGTCTTTGGCCAGTTCTTTTGCATTTACATACCATTGATCGGTCAGCATGGGTTCGATGGCGACGCCTGATCTGTCGCCCATTGGTACTTGGATTTTTCGGTCTTCGGTTTTTATGAGCAGGCCGAGCGCGTCTATGTCAGCGACCACGGCTTTGCGGGCCTTAAACCTGTCCATACCCACATATTTTTCAGGCATAACATTTTTGCCGTCAACGTCTTGGCTTTGCTTCATAACCCCTTTTTCGTCCATCAGGATATAGAGCGGCAAATCATTGCGCTTGGCGACTTCATAATCGTTAAAATCGTGCGCGCCAGTTATTTTCACGGCGCCAGACCCAAGGTCAGGATCAGGATATTCGTCCGTAATAATGGGGATATAACGGTCAGCGAGTGGGAGCAGCACTTTCTTGCCAACAATCGGCGCGTAACGCTCATCACTTGGATGCACAGCAACCGCGCCGTCTCCGAGCATAGTTTCGGGGCGGGTTGTGGCGATGGAAATATAATCGCGAGTTTCGCTCAGAGTTACATTGCCGTCTACGTCTTTTTCGACATATTCATAGGTTTCTCCGCCGTCTAGCGGATATTTAAAGTGCCAAAAATGCCCGTTCTTCTCGACATTTTCCACTTCTACATTTGATATAGCGGTTTGGAAATGTGGATCCCAATTTACCAAACGCTTGTCGCGGTAGATGAGGCCTTCATGGTACATTTTGACAAATACTTTGCGCACGGCGTCCGACAGGCCTTCGTCCATGGTAAAGCGAGAGCGTGACCAATCACAGCTTGCGCCCAGCCGTCTGGTTTGGTTTTCAATATTGCCGCCGCTTTCTTCTTTCCATTCCCAAACCTTGGCAATGAAGTCTTCACGGCTCATATCTTTGCGGCCAATATTGCCTTCTTCAGCCAGTTTGCGTTCGACCACCATTTGCGTCGCGATACCCGCATGATCCATACCCGGTTGCCAGAGCACGTCCTTGCCGCGCATGCGTTCAAACCGGATCAATACGTCTTGCAAAGTGACATTGAGCGCGTGGCCCATATGGAGATTACCCGTAACATTGGGCGGCGGGATGACAATGGAATACGGCTCTAAACTCTCGTCATATTTTGGTTTAAACGCGCCCGCGTCTTCCCACGCGTCATAAATGCGCTGTTCGGACGTTTTCGGATCAAAACTTTTTTCCATCATTATTCTCGTAATAAAAGATAGGTCTCTTAATAAAAAACCGCCCCCTATTCATAAGAGGCGGCCTTAACAATTAACGCGGGCCTGCGGACAAAGCCAGCCCTATTACAGCTATTTCCCTGAAGAAATGCGTTTGACTTCTTTGGTCACGGCCCGTTCGACAATGCCCTTTAAATTTTTATCCAGCCACTCTTTGAGCATAGGTTTTAAAGCCTCTTGCACAAGGTCGCCAATGGCGGGGCCACTTTCGTTTCGTTTTGTCTTTTCTTGTACCGCACTGGTCAATGACGCAAATGCCGACGCACTGCCCTCGACCGTTTCTGTATCCAATATGGTTTCAATTTTTGCAGCTTGCGCCATGGCTTTGTCCTTCTCTGCCTCATTGTTATGTAGCGGTAAATCTTGCTCTATTTTTGGTGGTGTTTCAATGTCCTTGTGTACAGTCTGCCCCGTTGTTTTTGCCGTGTCATCAACCTTATCATCATCTTTCATCAAAGCCGCTGCCGCCCCTAAACCGAGGGCAGAGACACCTCTTGTAGTATTCG
>JAESQI010000163.1 GCA_016765255.1 Robiginitomaculum sp.
ACCACGGCTTCCATTTCGGCTAAAAATATATCCCGCTTTGTACGCTTCTTCTTATGAGCGTTATCCAAAGACGCAAAACTCCGCTGAACCATAATAAAACTCCAAACTGCCTGGAAAGATATAACATAAAATTCAAGGGTTGTTCAGAATTTCCCTAAGTCAGAAGTCGTTGAGTAAATTTCACTAGCGGCGACTAATTTCCCGGTACGCCAAGGCTTTGTCTCTATCACCCGGTCTTCTTTCCGGTAAGGCGTAGCAAGATTTGATTTTTCATCAATTGGCAAAGTAATATAAGTTTGCGTCAAATCATACGGCTTAATAACGTACTCTGTAACGAGATCATCATAAGATTGACCGCTGGTGCGCTCTAAAATATAACCCATTTTAGACGGTTTTCGTGAATGCATTATTTTTCTCTACTCTGTTGTTCTTCATCTTGCAATATCCGCACTACGGCTTGGTTTACATCTTGCCTTAAAACGCGCTGGTCTCTTTCTAAAATGAAAACGGCGATTGACGCATCTAGCTCAGGAAAATAGTTGACTGCTGTGGCCCAAAATCCGCCATGGCCAATGCCTTGCAGGCCGTGCACTTCAATAGTAGAAAGCCCGAAGCGGTAATCAAATTTCATCCCTTGTTTTGGGTTTGCTTTGGTTTGTAGCAACAGTAATGTTTCTGGTTTGTGAAATATTTTTCCATTAAATAAATACTGCATAAAAACTGCCAAATCTCTTGTTGTTGACACAAGGCCACCGCCGCCAAATAAATCAAATGATGGATCGACGGATTGCGTATCTAACCCCATGGACGTTGCATATTGATGCACTGGCGCTCTTGCTGATGGCGGGATGACTTCCAGGGACAAGAACCACGTTTCGTCCAAAGACTTACCGCGCAAACCGATTAAATATCTGATGGCGTAATAAAATGGTTTTCCTGTACTGCGCTCTAAAATTTCAGACAGCAGCAAATAATTTGTATCCGCATATGTAAACACATCACCCGCAGCACCTAAGGGATCGCCCTTTTCCATAGCCAGCTTGATCTGCGCGTCCCGCGTCCAACGGTGCTTGGGGTTTTGTTTCGTAAATTCAAAATAACTCAAATCGGCTGCGTAATCAAAAATACCGCTGGTATGGCTCAACAAATGCTCAACCGTTATTGTTTCCGGCTCGTAGCCATCATTTCGTAATATAGTGATCGTTTTGGAACTCAGGAGTTTGTCAATCGTAGTTTGAACATTAAACTGCCCATCCTCTACCAAACGTAGTGTTGCCACGGCAACATAAGTTTTGGTATTGCTTGCGATCCATGCAATTGCCTTTGCATCTATGGGGGTTTTGCGAGATTTGTCAGAAAACCCTGTAGCGCCGCTCCAGGAAATATTATTACGCGGCGCTTCAACATGCACCATAATGCCTATGGCGTCGGGATGTTGTTCATAAATAGCATTGATAGCGGATTGAAATTGTATCTCGGTAGGTGCTGGAGTTGTTTTCACGGCCATAGTGCTTTGACAGCTACTCACAAGAACGGACAAGACCACACACCACAAAAATTTAAAAACCAATTTTCTCATTATATTTTCCCCTACGAGTTTGCGAATTGCTTAAGCCGTTTTCTCATATACAAAAACAAGGCTGCGGATGCCAATACCGTAATAAGCCCGAGGCCATTATATAGATATTTATAAGGCAGCGTGATCGCGTCAATGCGCGCTAAAGAAATAACGATTTGCCATGTGCCCGCTGCAACAAGCCCGAAATATGTCCAAGCCATATAGTCCTGGTGTTGGGCTAGGTATTTCTTATCTCGCGTTTTTTGGTAGCGGCGGATGTAAAGCCAAGCCGGTATCAAGGTCGCAAGATTAAGCACTGGTTATCCAGTATGAGTAAGACCATGGATCAGACATTTATGGTTCTCCTTCTTTGGCGCGCTCGGGATATAAAGGTTTCGATTGTTTTATACGGCAGTCTGTAAACCATTTCATAGAGTAGCGCTGGGGTACTCTTTTTATAAAATCGCCTGAATGCGGGTAATACCAGACGGCATCGAAACTTCCGTCGGTCTTAAGGGCTGCGCGCCACTTTACGGCTTTGTCAGTGCCGCCAAATTGTTCTCGTCTTGGGTGTTCAGCCGTAGGTTCGCCCAGCACTTTTAGGTTTATTAGAAAATCGCCAATTTGAACTTCGACTTTGGAACCGTCGCGCACAGAAATCCATATTGGCCGTGCGCTATGCTCGATTGTTCTGCTGGCGTCTGCCTTGCGCCGTGCACCCCATGCCACTTTAATATTGCACCCCTGCCGAATGGCAGATACCAAGCGGGATTCACTGCCTTCCAAAACATCGCCTTGATTGTCATGGCTGAGCGCCAGGTGCCATTGCTCGGCTGGCTGTACGCATCCACTTAAAAACATGAGCGTACTCACATATAGAAACGTACTTTTAGCGCTTATTACCATGACTATTTCCCCTCAGAATTTGTATCTTCTCTGATCAATTCTAACCGCTGCACTTGTGTGCCAATGGCATAGACATTCATCCCGTTTTCATTGGGGACAAAACTGAATTTATTGGCGGCTTTTGCGATCGGCACTGGTGTGAATGTCTTGCCGCCATCAGCCGTGTAAAACCCGCCGGCCAACGTGCCGACCCAGCCATGGTCTTTATCGACAAAACCAATGCCAAATTGCCGTGCTTTCGGCGTGGTTGTCAAAGGTATTTCCCGCCAAGTTTTACCTCCGTCCGTAGTTTTGACGATGAGTTGCACGTCGCGGTTTTGGTCATAATTTTGTACAGTCGCATAGCCGTTCATATCGTCTGGGAATGAGGCCTTCCAAATAAGCTCGACTGAACGCCCAGAGCGGTAAACATTTTTCCAAGTCTGCCCGCCGTCCACCGTGCGCAAAATAAGCCCCTCACCGTCCATTCCGGACGCCGTACTGGCAAAGACCAATCCTGTCATGGCATCAAAAAATTTCACGTCGAGTATCATGCCTGCATGAGCTTCCATATTAATGACGGACCAATTTTCCCCGCCGTCTATAGAGCGCAATATGCCCGTTGGCCCACCCACACGCCCCGCCGCATGGATTATTGTTTGGCTCTCGGTTTTTAGAATATCTATGGCGCAAACACCTTTTATAGTTTTCCCTCCAAGTGCAACCGCTAGCCAAGTTTTACCGCCGTCATCCGTCCGGTAAAGCGGGGTTTCGTCTGTAACTCCTGGATAATAATCTGTGCCTACATTGCCAATAAAACCAGTCTGCTCATCTATAAAACCCAAGGCGCGAATAAATGTGCCGGGGTGGCTAGCGGCAAGCACCCATGTCTCCCCGCCGTCCTCGGTAGCGTATAAATCGCCCTTACCCGTTCCGTACCAACCATGGCTTGGCGTACTAAAGCTAATATAATCCCGTTTGCCCTTATAGGGAATTGTATCAAGGGTTTGCCAGCCATTGGAATACACCAAAGGCGTGAGCGTAAATTCACCGCCGACGTTTTCTTGCCCGCATCCTGTCAGCGTTAACCCGAATAGTATCGATGAAATTATATGCTTCATATTTTCCTCATTCGTATGTTATTTCCCCGTCGTCGCCATGCCATTCGCCTTCGAAAATTATCTGTATGAACAGTGTTTAAGATTCTGGTGCCGCAATCAATAATTCTCGAAGTTGCTCATGCAAGCTGGCAGTGCCTCGAAATGAATTCGACAGTATGACGGCTGTTGTTTGCGTGCGCGGCGCAAAAATAAGGTATGAACCAAATCCCTCTATAAGGCCTGCATGAGAATAAAACCGTTCGCCGGATTGCACCCATGTGTTGATACCAAGCCCATACCCCATTTCTGTTACTTCAGGGGGGTGGATTTCTGGCACACCACCTGACGCAACATAAAGTGCATCGCCAACCGGACGGTCATCGGTAGTAGTTGCATGGCTTGTCATGGCAGCAAGACTAAGAGAGCTAAGAAAATGCCCATGAAAAACCGCGTCACTAAATGCGAGGAGATCATGAAGAGTCGATCTTAATCCCCCTGCTGCAAACGGCAGACTAATCGACTTAGCGCGCAAAAGCGAACCACCTATGCTTTGATATCCTTTGGCCCAAAGCGGGCTGCGCAAAGCTGGGTTTTCAATTTCGGTAGCGCCAGCCCCTACTTTTGAAAGCACCAAACGTTTTACGGCATCATTATAAGAAGTATGCGTAACCCGCTCGATAATTTCTCCAAGCAGCAAGTAACCACTGTTCGAATAATCCCATTGTGTGCCTGGATCAAATAAATATACGACATTCATTTTTGCCAACCATTGATGCGCAAGTCCACTGCTCATAAAATCATCGGGGGCTGTGTGCGGCAATCGTCCCCACCAATTCGGTATACCTGATGTGTGCGTAAGTAATTGATAAATTGTCACCTCTTTGGCGCGCGGAAATTTTGGGAAATATGTATCTATTGTGGTATCAAACGACAATTCCCCGATTTCGATCAATTTCAAAATACATGCAGCCGTTATCGGTTTTGTTATTGAAGCAATACGAAACTGTGTATCCTTGGTAATCGGTTTTTTTAATTCAATATCTGCCATGCCATGATAAACGCTTTGCCGAAATCCTTTCGTACTGACCCCAATGGCAATCCCTGCAATATCTCCCTTTTTCACAAGTGCCGCCCCGCGCTCGGATAAGTTATTAATAGCCGATTTCCTCCACAGGTGAGCGCCATGGCCGTATGCATTACTCCTAAATAGGAGCGGCACAGATGCGGATGCGAGAAAACTACGTCGGTTTAAAAGGGGCATTTTGTGTATCACTTTTAGTTGTTGTGTTTACTTATGAATATATGTTTCATCAAAACCCCTTACATATCTGCCGTTTCGGTGGACAATATTTTGGCTTATGGGCTTTGATGGCCATTTCAAAATTTGCCCATGTTTCTGGCCTGCGCGATTCTGCATCAATGAAGGTGTCTATATCAAGCCCCTTCCTTTTAAGCGCATTATAGAGTGTCACGGCGCTATTTTTTGTATAAAATACTTCGCTGGCATATGGATTTACATAGTGCTCTGTTTGAAACAGGAGTTTATCCGCGGCGCTATAGGCCACGAGCACATTTTCGGCATGGCCAGTTGAGAGATTGATAAATTGAATGTCACCGACTTGAAAAACGTCGTCCACATATTCAATCTTTGAGGGTGCATCAAATTCGGCAAGTAATCTCTCAAGCGTAGGCTTCGAACCGGGCGTAGCGATAAGGGTAGCGCCCAATTTTACTGCGTCTACCGCTCCCATACTCTCCCCTTCATGATGGTCTGTAACTAAAAGGTAAGTAAGCGGTTTCGTAGATTTGGTTTCGGCCTTGTAAGCTGCGAATTTATCAGCAAGACCAGCATATGCACCAAGCCCCACTATATAATCACCCATATCAATAAATGTTGTATAGCGACCGTCTTGGCCAACATGATGGCTGCGAGCCGAAATACGGTCGGCAGTCATCTCTGACGTATCCATACGGGCTGGTTCTTTTACAATACCCGCATCAAGTTTAAAATCGTTTCTATCGGCCTTCGCATTTAAAACAACTTTCCTGTTAAAAGAATACTGCAACAAATCCGCACCAATAAACACTGTGCTCTCTTGGGCAAAGACGACACCTTTTTTCTTCGTGTGATCATTAAATGTGTAGCTGACAATTATGCTGTCATCGCCCTCTCCAACCGTGCGCGCCATTTTGGAAATATATCCTGTGTTTTTGTTGATATAAAGATCAAGTGGCGGAGAGCTCGGAAAATCTATTGAAATAATATTATGCGGCTCGCCCTGCCAAAATTTTTGCCCTTTGTCTTTTGCCCTTGCACGGTTTTCAATTAGTGCATTTGCTAACAATGTATCTGACCCTCGTATGGCGGCGCCAAAGAATGCATAATAACTACCATTTGGCCTAGGTATATAAGTGCTATTGCCGTATTCAATCATGATAAATTCGTCTTCATGTTTAAATTCACGGGCATGATTATGGTTCCCGGAAAAATTTGTATAATATTCACCACTGCCTTTCTTGTTTTTTAAATCAAAAACAAAAGACCTACGGCCATGGGTAAATTGATTGAACGCAGGACTGAATGCATGATCTGCATAATTGATCCGTATATCCTCTTCCACACGAACCGTCCGCGCATTGTTCAATTTTTCCACGCCGTACACATGTGCCACCTTGTCAATGATTGGCGTTAAGCGTTCTGGTTCTTGTGCAAATGATATATTGAAAGATGATAATATTGCTGATGCGCATATGGTTATAAATTTTATAAACTTGTACATTTGACCCTCATGTTTACATTACGTCATATGACGTAATTTGAATGAAAATCTTATGAAAACCAAAGTTATATGTCTCATTGAATACGCGGAAAACCTGACTGAATCCGCAACCTATTCAAGTTTTAATGTTCAAGGACGTCCTATACTCAGACGGTGTCACGCCTTCCTTTGCACGAAAGGCGTTGTTAAATGGGGACAAAGAATTGAAGCCATATTCCATGACAATTGTTAGTATAGGAATATGTTCATTTTTTGGATCAGAGAATGCCTGTTTAATAGCGTCTATACGGTAGGCATTCAAATACACATTGAAATTTTGATATCCAAGTTGCTGATTGATCAATTCCCTAAGCCTGTGAGGCGCAACACTGAGCCGCCTTGCTAAAATTGAGATCGATAATCTAGTTTCCAAAAAAGCCCGATTAACCAACATCTCTTTTTCCAATGCTTTGGCAAGCTCCTTATTTCGATAACTCATTTCGCCGCCAGAAAACTCTGAGCAATTCTTTGCAACGAACTCAAGAGCATCAGTTTTTGCTTCCAATATCCAATAACATGCCCAGACAATAGCTGGCCAAATTATGATGACTTTAGCCGTTGGTAAATAGACCAATTTGTCTCCAGTAAAGATTATTTCAGTCAGGGCTGTTATAATTGCAACAAAGGCTATTATCGCAACGAAATAAATCCGTGAATTCCGTCTACTTTCGCGTAAATCAGATGCTCGCCCCATCAATGTTGAAATAACTAGGTGCGCCATCAGCACGATTGTAGAAACATTTCCCAGTATAATTACCCAGAACGGAAACGCTGCCACCAAACCAAAACCAGCCAAGCGAACATAAATAATTGGCAAGCAATACGCCATTCCAATAACACCATGCAGCAAAGTTAAGCGGAACTGATCCTGAAAAAGGGAAAGTGCAAAAAGCCAAATGAAAATCAAATGTGGAACATCCAAAACCCTAACGGCGATACTTAAAATTCTTGGAAGTTGCACAGTTCCGCCTGTGTATCCTAGGAAGAGAGCTGAAACACTAATACATGCCAAAATTAAATAAATAGCGCCATTTGTTTTACGAACATCTCGGAGGGACAATACTGCCAAGAGTAGCAATAGGCCAATACCAGTGAACCGAAATAATGTATCAATAAGTATAATCATAATTTTTCTACTATTAGATTGCAAACAAAGTGACACAAGGCCTAATTATTTCCCGAATACGTTGACCATATTGATTTCTCCAAAAAATTTGCGGGCATCGACCATGTAGGGGTCGTTTGCGTCGCCCCCTCTAGCAAACGACCCCATACTTGCTTCAAGGAAAGAAAATGACCAAAGAGAACATAAAGCCCGACAATCAACACCCGGATTTCAATTTGATTTGCTCTAAGAGAAAATCAACTTTAATTATTTCCTGTAGCGTTCCCATTGAGTAAATCTTTAGTCATACCCATCATAAACTGTGAGAACAAAAAAGTTTGTGAACACTGATCGTATCGTTGTAAAAACAGGATATTATTTACTCCATTCATCTCTATTTTTGTTTTTCTGTACTTAATGATTTTTTGTAAATAAATTCTACGTCCGCGCC
>JAESQI010000164.1 GCA_016765255.1 Robiginitomaculum sp.
GTTTTTTTTCGGCTAATTTGTGTTTGTTTTTTTGTGCAAATCCTCTCCAATACGAGTATAAGCCAAACACTTATTGAGGACCAATTATCTGGATATTCTCTGTCTTCTCCTGTTGTAGAAAGCCTAAAAAACGGCGACATAATTGTTAAAATAACGAAGGCTAACGACCTCGAACACGGTAAATCCGTGGATATAACCGCAAAGATGTTCATCGACGCCACTGACGAAAAAATTTGGCCCATTTTGACAGATTGTGGCCGAGCCTCCAGCATTACCCCTGGCTTGATAAAATGCGAAGTATTGGAAATTGCCGATGATGGTAGTTGGGATATTCGTCGCCATACCAGTAAAATTGGCTTTGGCTTACCACATGTAATCAGCGAATTTCGCTCTGAATTTAGCCCCCCACACCGACAAATATTTGAGCGCAGTGGCGGGGATTTAAAAGCATTAAAAGGCAGATGGGATATACTCCCTTGGCCGAATACTAATATGACGCTTGTGGCTTATAAAGCCCGCATTAGTTCGAAATCGCTCTTACCCGATTATCTCCTCAGGCAATCTTTAAAAAAACGAATCCCTATTGTGATGGCGGCCTTGCGGCAAGAAATTATGGACGAAATAAACTCGGTACAGTGAACATGATCCCATTTTGCACATTCACTCATCATTCCAACCTTCATTAAATTACGCATAAATACGGCAATTCCCATGGACGTAGCTTGTTTGCCGCGCTATGCAGTTTAGATCAATAATGATAGTGTATAAAACGAGTTAATTGGTAAGAATGTTAAAACAAAAAATTACTTATCTCGGAGTTTTACACGCTCTATACTTATGCGGAGTAATTGCATTCTCTACGTCCCAATTCGCACATGCCCAACTTGACAGTTTTACCCGCTCTGGAGATGATTTAAAACTAGCCGCCAATAGCCCTTTTCGGGATCCAGATATTATTTACCTCGAAGCCGACGAACTCATAAATGACCAAAAGAACAATACTTTGACGGCACGCGGGAATGTGGAAGGGCGTTATCAAGATAAAACCTTGCGTGCAGATATTGGCAAATACGATATCAGTACGGGGCAAGTTATTGCCATTGGCAATGTGCAACTGATCAATGCGGACGGGTCAGCCCAATTTGCGGAAAAATTAGAATTATCTGGCGCGTTAGAAGCAGGTACAGCAACTAATTTTACGGCTCGTTTTCCACAAGGTGGGCAGATTGGTTCGGCATTTGCCGCTCGGAATTCACAAAACGGTGTCGAACTTTACAATGCCTATTTTACCGCATGTGAGGCCTGCGAAAAAAATGGGAAAACTCAAAAGCCGACTTGGCGGATCAAAGCCCGTAAAGTAACCCAAGACGAAAGCACGAAAAGTATTCGATACCGCGACGCTGTATTTGAGTTTAAAGGCATTCCCCTATTCTATAGCCCCTACCTCGCCCATCCTGATCCGAGTGTCGGTCGGGCAAGTGGCTTTCTCGTGCCATTTGGCGGTATTTCAGGCTCGAAAGGCTTTAATGTCAAAACACCCTATTATTTTGCCCTGACCCCCTATTCAGAATTAACCCTAACCCCTTATATGTATTCAAAGGTTAATCCGCTTTTACATGGGCAATTTAGCAAGGCATTCCACACGGGCAAAGTCAATATTGAGGGCAGTGCTACCTACGGAAAATTCTTCACCTCAGACGGAAATTTCTTCAACTCCAATACTGTATTCATAACGTCATTTGATGATTTACTCGAAAAAAAGTTTCGCTCCCACATATTTGCTGATGGTCAGTTTGACATAAACAAACAATGGCAATGGGGGTTTCAAGGCGGGTATGCAGCAGATGATGATTATTTAAACCGCTATGACCTTCAAGAAAAACAAACCGAACTTGGATTGTATACGGCTGCCTCAAGGCGGTTAATCCAACAGGCATTTATTGTTGGGCAAGGAGATGATTTCCGCTTTAGCACATCGGCGTTCGGATTTTCGAGCCTACGAAGCGCTTTGCAAGAAGAACCTTTGCTCGATGCTCTTAATCTCATTGTTCGCGATCCAATTACCAATGAAATTATCACTGATCCCAATACACTTAGACTGATTAGTGAAGACGATGACGCTCTGCCCATCATTGCGCCTAAAATCGAACTGACGAAATATTTTTATGACCCAGCTTTCGGCGGACGATTAAAACTATTTGGCGATATGACAGCTCTAACCCGAAAAAACACAATTCTTGGCGGAACCGAAGCAGCCTCAACATATATCAGAGCGACAGGCGGCCTAGACTGGCAACGCAATTTAGTGACAACAGCTGGGATCGAGATCAAACCCTTTGTCAATGCTAAGTACGATTACTTTAAGCTTGGTGCCAAAAATGAGCAAACCCTTGAATTCACCCGTGGCACAGGACAAATCGGCGCAGATATTCGCTGGCCGTTTTTGAAGACAGGCGAGAAAGTAAACTGGATACTTGAACCGCGTATACAAGTCACACAAAATATTGGCGATGGGCAGTCCAGTCGGTTCTCGGTTACAAAAGCAAATAATACTGTAGTCAACCTTGTGCAAGACAGCATAGGTGTTGATCTGGATAAAGACTTGCTGTTTAGCCGCAACAAATCGACTGGCTATGATATTTGGCAAGAAGGGTTTCGGGCCGATGTCGGAGCTTCTGTGTCCGCTCATTGGGGCGAAGACAACCGTGCGATGATTTTTGCGGGACAAAGTTATTATAGCGGTTCCGACAATGCCTTCATAGCAGACAGTGGTTTGCAGAGTGATACATCTGATTTGGTCGGGCAGGTAGAGGTGAATATTGGCCCCAATTTTTCCACCACCACTCGACTACGCTATGATGACAATGCCAATATTTTGCGGCGTATTGATACGGGTCTCTCCTATACATTTGACCGCCTCAACACCAATGTCCGTTATTTTAAACTTAACCCCTTAACACCCGTCACCCCCGCTGGGCCTGATGAATTTAATTCCCCGCTTGAGGAAATCTCGGGTCAAGCAACGGTGCGGCTATTTGACAATTGGAGTACGAGATATGAATTGCACCGAGACCTCAGCAATGATCTCACACGGCGGCAGGCCTTGTCACTCATTTTTGACGACGATTGTACACGCATAGAATTGATTTATAGCAAGAGCAATAATGGACTTGGACTGATCAGGCAATCCGATGGTCTTAGTCTTCGAATTTCTTTGCTGTCGCTTGGCGCTTCAAAAGCCAGATAATGATGAAAAATTCAATTGAAAACTTGGCCGCCAATTTTGCAAATGATCAAGCATTTGATAATTTGCAATCCAAGTGGCGTGAAATGGTCGAGGGTGCGCTTAAAGGGAAAATCTTTAACGACACATTGGTTAAAACGAGCGAAGACGGCATTGCCCTTGGGCCTCTTTTTACAAATGCCAAAAATACATCGGCAATACAAAAACCTATCTTACCTCACCTAGCGAATAGAGATTGGCACATCACTACACAAATTGATCACCCCAGTATTGATCACTCCAATAAAGATATGCTCGCCGATTTGGAAGGCGGGGCCAGTTCTATTTCTCTCAATATTGACCCGAATGGAGAGTGCGGTATTGCTGTGCGCAATATCACTGATTTACAAAGGTTGTTTTCAGGGGTGTATACGAACCTCGTGCCTCTACAAACGGTTCCAAATACCTATGAACAATGCGCACTCATCGCCGCACATTTTCAACACCACAAAGACCGAGAGACCCTATATCTTAACCTGAGCTACCCACATGCGGGCGGCAATGAAGCGCATCTACTCTCGTTAACACATTGGGTTTGCGAGAACGCCCCTCATTGGAAAGCCGTTACGATTGATGCTGCCGCCATTCACGAGCGCGGAGCGAGCCCAGCCCAAGAACTGGCCTATATGTTAGCAAAGGCAGCAGATATCTTACGCCCAATGATTAAAGCTCACGGTATAGAAACGGCGCTCGGCCTGATAGATGTGCAGTTGGCATGTGACCAAGACGCCCACTTTGGCATTATTAAATTTAGAGCAGCGCGTCTGCTATGGGCGAAACTGGCAGAAGCGTTCGGCGCAAAGCCGCAAAGCCAAACCCCAACCCTACACGCAGTAAGTTCGGTTCGCATGCTTGGCAAAGCAGATCCTTGGGCGAATATATTACGACTAAACGCAGCCTGTTTTGGAGCTGTTTGCGGCGGGGCTAATTCAATTACGCTCCTGCCTTTTACCTTTAGAAACGGGTTAGCGACACCATTTGCGAGGAGAGTAAGCCGAAACCTGCAGATCATGCAAATGGAAGAAACGCGCTTAGGTCATGTGATCGACCCTGCCCACGGTAGCTATATGCACGAAAGCCTCACCCATGAACTCGCTCACAAAGCTTGGAGTATTTTTCAAAAGATTGAGGCCATCGGCGGTTGGGAAGACGGGTTTGATTGGTTCATGACCGAAGTCAAATCAACCAATATGGAAAGGTTGCGAAAAATTAAAGACGGCGAAACCCTCTTGGTTGGCGTCAATCAATACGTAAAACCCGATGTCCGTAAAGCAAAAACATTACCGCACCCAAAGATCAAAAAACGGACGGGGAAAATTATTCAAGCCAATGAGTTTTCTAAAGCCATAGCCCAAGCTTCAGATGGGTATCTTTTACCCACGGGAAAGTCGGTATGAAAACACCAGATTTCAGCAAGATACCATACTCGCCCCCAAGCTTCAAATCACCTGTAACGAGTGACAAAATCTGGCAAACACCAGAGGGTATTGATGTAAAATCCCATTACGGAAAATGTGATAGCCAAGCTCTTGATTTTACTCATGGCTATCCTGGTATTGCACCTTATCTACGCGGGCCATATCCAACTATGTTTGCCCAGCGGCCATGGACAATTCGCCAATATGCTGGCTTTTCTACCGCCGAGGATAGCAATGCCTTTTATCGTCGCAACCTAGCCGCTGGACAAAAAGGATTGTCCATTGCCTTTGATCTGGCCACGCATAGAGGCTATGACAGCGACCACCCACGGGTTGCTGGAGATGTGGGTATGGCAGGTGTTGCCATAGACAGCATTTACGACATGCGGGTTTTATTTGACCAAATTCCTTTGGATAAAATGTCCGTATCCATGACCATGAACGGGGCGGTTCTCCCTATACTGGCCATGTATATCGCCGCCGCAGAAGAACAGGGCGTTCCTCAAGATAAGTTATCAGGTACGATCCAAAACGATATTTTAAAAGAATTTATGGTGCGTAACACCTATATATATCCGCCAAAACCTAGCATGCGTATTGTTGCTGATATTTTCAAACATACGGCAAAGCACATGCCCAAATTTAACTCAATCTCCATATCAGGCTATCACATGCAAGAAGCGGGAGCGAGTGCGGACTTGGAACTGGCCTACACACTGGCAGACGGGGTAGAATATATAAAAACGGGTATCGACAGCGGGATGGACATTGATGCCTTCGCGCCGCGCTTATCATTTTTTTGGGCCATTGGCATGAATTATTTCACGGAAGTGGCTAAACTCCGAGCGGCGAGATTGTTATGGGCAAACCTGCTTGTACCGTTTAATCCACAAAACCCAAAGTCATCCATGCTGCGCACCCATTGCCAAACATCGGGATGGTCTCTAACGGCCCAAGATGTGTTTAACAATGTTGGGCGCACCGCCATTGAAGCCATGGCGGCAGTTGATGGGCATACCCAATCCTTGCATACAAATTCACTGGACGAAGCCATCGCCCTGCCAACCGATTTTTCCGCTCGCATTGCCCGCAACACCCAAGTGTTTTTGCAAGGCGAAGCTGGCCACACGAATTGCATAGACCCTTGGGGCGGCTCGCATTATGTAGAGCGGCTCACCCATGATCTTGCCAAGCGCGCTCTTGAACACATACAGGAAATCGAAGAATTGGGCGGCATGGCAAAGGCCGTAGAGGCGGGGATTCCCAAACTCCGCATCGAACAATCGGCAGCGCGTATTCAGGCTCAAATAGATAGCGGGGCAAAGACAATCGTTGGTATTAACGCATACCAAACACATGAAAAAGCCGACATTCCCTTGCTTAAAGTTGATAATGAAGCCGTTAGGAATGGGCAAATAGCACGCCTAAAACAACTCAAAAAAGATCGCTGCCAAGACAGTGTCGATACGTGTCTAAACGCCCTTACTCTATCTGCAAAAAATGGAGACGGGAATTTACTGGCATTAGCGATCAATGCGGCGCAGGCGAAAGCCACAGTCGGCGAAATTAGCAGTGCGCTCGAAAAAGTCTTTTCCCGTTTTGCCGCTAAACCGCAAGGTGTCACAGGTGTATATAAAGACGCTTGGGACGTGGCTAATCCAGCGTTTAAAAATGCCCAATCTCGTATCCACGCTTTCGAAGAAATGGAGGGTCGCAAGCCTAAAATCCTCATCGCAAAGATGGGTCAAGATGGTCATGATCGTGGTCAAAAAGTTGTCGCTACAGGGTTTGAAGATATTGGTTTTGATGTGGTCATTGGCCCTTTGTTTCAAACGCCCGGCGAAGCGGCACGGCTTGGCATTGAAAAAAATGTAGACATCATCGCGGCGTCATCTTTGGCAGCCGGGCATTTAAGCCTTGTCCCCGCCTTGAAATCGGCGCTTGAGCAGGAAAACC
This sequence comes from Robiginitomaculum sp., assembly GCA_016765255.1. Lineage (GTDB taxonomy): Bacteria > Pseudomonadota > Alphaproteobacteria > Caulobacterales > Maricaulaceae > Robiginitomaculum_A. Next base: position 6,658 of record JAESQI010000164.1, read on the forward strand.
GTAGCGATATCCTTATTATTGTTGGCGGCGTTATCCCACCCGAAGATGTCAAAACGCTTGAAGACATGGGTGCTAAAGCGGTCTTTCCGCCCGGTACTAATATCCCAGACGCTGTACTTTCTGTGCTCGAAATCGTCAATCAACGTCTCAGCCAAGGCGGCAAACCCAATTAACGCCACAACAGGTCTAAATTTTCATCACTTTATATTTTGTGCTCACAAGTCCAGACGGGTAGCTTTCAGTTGAAACATGTTGCAAATCAACATCGTGTTCTATGTCCCCGAAAAGAGGGATACCTTTTCCCAACAATATTGGGACATGGGTTAAAATTATATCCTGAATGAGCCCTGATCTCAGAAAAGACTGAATGAGTTGACCGCCGTCAATATATGCATTTTTCCAACCTTGCTTGGACAGAGTGTGCATCATTTCATGAGGTGTGGCATTCGAAATTGTTACCTTATCTTGAAGATGTACGGGAATATCTGCACTTGATAATGTGCGACTTAGCACGACAACAGGTTTCTTATATGCCCACGCCCCAAATGATAATACTTTTTCGTATGATTTCCTGCCAAGCACTAGCCCATCAACACTTGCCATGAAATCATCATATCCATGATCTTCACCCTTTGTGGATTGTCGCATGAGCCAATCAATATCTCCATTAGGTCTGGCAATGAACCCGTCGATACTCGTCGCTATATATACATGTCCATTACACTTCATACCGCCCTCAATTTATTTTTCTTATCCAATCGGGTTACTTAACGAGACAGGAGGCGCGGTAAAATATTTCGACCCCGTCTCAGTCATATATAAACAATCCTCAAACCGCACACCAAATTCACCCATTATATAGAGTCCAGGTTCGTTTGATAAACACATTCCGGGGGCAAGTCTGGTCGTCTCCCCGTGAACAAAATTTACCTGTTCATGTCCTTCTAGCCCAATACCGTGACCTGTACGGTGCGATAGCCCAGGCAATTTATATCCCGGGCCAAACCCTTTACTTTCATAAAGTTTACGGACTGCATCGTCGACTTTGCCTGTCGCCGTGCCTAGCTTTGCGGTTTCAAACGCAAGTGCTTGCCCATCCCGCACAAGGTTCCATATCTCGCTTTGCCGTTTACTCGGCTCGCCGATCACAATGGTTCGCGAAATATCGGATTGGTAGCCATTTACACTGGCCCCGCAATCCATCAAAACCACGCCGCCATCCTTTACCGTTTGCGATATTTTTGAACCATGTGGATAGGCACTGGCCTCATTGAGCAAGACCAATGAAAATTCATTATTTGCCCCTAATGCTTCTGTGGCTTTGCTCATGAGACTAGAAATATCCCGGGGCGTCATTCCAATTTCAATTTTTGGATATGTGAAGCGGTAAGCCGCTATAGTCACATTATTCGCTAATTGCATAAGCTCAATTTCTTTAGGCGATTTATACATGCGGCACCCCCAAACGATTGGCCCACCTGAAACCAGTTCATAACTTCGGCCAGCATTTTGTATGCCCTTGACCGCGAAATAACGTACACTATCTTCAATGGCGATTTTTCCGCTAAGCACACCCCTGTCTTTCAAAATTCCGACAACACGCTTGAAGGGGCTTTCGTGCTCATTCCATACGCGCACATCATTGCCCACCATCATGCTTTCGCGAATACTTGGCTCTTCAAATTGTGGCGTCACAACCCCAATTTTGCCGACAACAGGAAGGACAGCTGCGGTTAAACGCTCGCTGCGCCACCACGAAATACCGGTAAAATATTGTAAGCTCGCACCTGATTCTAAAATCAACGCACCAATGCCAAACTGTTGCATCAAGTTTTGCGCTTTTTCAATCCGCGCTACATAGTCGGCCTTGGTAATCTTTGGGGCCTTTTTTGTCATAGTAATAAGAGATGACATTTGTGTTTTAACCTGCACCGCAGAAAGTTCATTCGTCTTTTGGGGCGCGCCACATGCATTCAAAGCCAAACCCGCTGCCGCCAATCCGCCCGCGCCAATAAAGTCCCGCGTTGAAATATTCATATCATCATCCATTTACAAGGCTGAAAAATTCTTGTCGCTGTTCCGCTTTGTGGAATTGTCCATCTAGGGCGCTCGAAATCATTCTGTGTGGGGTTTTGATGCCGCGCATGGTCATGCACAAATGCTCGCCCTTAGCCAAAACCGCTACATCTTGTGTGCCCAGAATTTTTTGCACATCTTCGGATATATCAGAAACCAATTGTTCTTGTAGCGTCAATTTATGGGCGTGCTTATGGGCGATACGGGCAAATTTCGAGAGGCCTAGAACTTTGTTGTCTGCTATATAAGCTATGGAAACATCACACCAAAATGGCAGCATATGATGTTCGCACATTGACCAAACCCGCATACCCGTCACACAGACCATTTGATTGTGCTTTACGGCATTAAATGTCGTATCAAGTTTACCGGGTTCATATTCAATAAATTCGCGCCAAAAATTGGCAATCCGCCTCGGGGTTTCTTTCAAGCCCTCACGGTCAGGATCGTCCCCTAAGGCAATCAGCAATTCGCGTACCAGTGATTTAACCTTACCGTGGTCAATTTTTTTGGGCATTTTTACGCTCCTGTTTGCAAGGAAATACGGAGAGCTTCGATACGTTTTCTATTCACCCCTCGGTCAGAATACCCAACTCTGGAGGAGGAGCGAATGTGCACAACATCACCGTCGAGGCGGGCTTCAAAATCATCAACAAATTTAAAAATATTTGAGCAAAATTCAGCCGAAAAATACTCGTCATTCTCATTGGTTATTTGTCCGCCCTGATTGATAATTTCTGTTTTTAACGCCCCCCAAACACTTGCCGAAAGTGGTTTTATTTTCGCACGGCCTTGCGTGCCCTCTTCGCTACATACACAATTTGGCTTTGTCGAACATGGGGATAATTTCCCGTTCTTTAGACCTGCGGCCTTACCCTTTTGAGACAGTTTACCGAGCAGAAAAAACATAATTATGACCACTGCTAAAATGACGAGAATAATGTATATTACCGTATTCATGAGCACCTCTGTAAATATTATCGTTATGAATATATCTATAGACTAACCGACAATATCTACAGACACTAGAAAAAACTACCAATAGAGAAGTATAGTGATGTATTGCCTTTATCATTATAGCCAATTCCGACAAATACGGGCCCAAGGGGTGATTTCAATCCTGCAAATATACTTGACGCATAGATAGCGTCAGCCAATTTGATTTGCTCATATGATGGGTAGACATTGCCCATTTCCAAAGACCCTCCAATATAAAGGGGCAAATCAAATAAAGTAGCTTGCTTATTAAGGCGGTAATAATATGTGCCAAAAGCCATGGCAGAATATTGGTCTGATATTTCGTCATTACTAAACCCTGATAAAGATAAAAATCCACCCAGTTCGGCAGAGCCAAATAGATTAGCGTCTCGTCCGCTAGAGCCTGAAAACCGTGTTCCCAACCCAAATGTATGTCGGCCAAATGTAAAAGGCTGGTAGGCATTTAAACTGGACCGATGATACTCGGTTTGACCACCCAGATAATCGTCATGAATTTCATATTCTGCCGCTAAAAACATGCCCTCAGTAGGAAAGGACAAGCTATCCAGAGTATCCACAGTCATGCGCCCCAATAAAAAACTATCATTTAGGCTTATAGGGTTTTGCAACAAAGTATCATCGGTGAGGCTTACCCGTATCTTTGATTGAGTGTAGCCCGCTCGCAATTCACCCCACCGACCAAACAAAACGCCGCTTTGTAAAGACCCGCCATAACCAAGTATGATGATGTCTCCGCGCCGCTTGTCTTGTGCGTCAAAAAATTCGTCTTTGTCGCGACCTAAAAATATTGACGGCTCTATAAAAAATCTTTGCCGCGCACCTATGGGTTGGTAAAATTCAGATATGGCTTCAAATGTATCCCCTAAGTCAAGTTCAGTACGCCACTCCCCGCCCCATTGATTGGACTGCGGTTTGGTATAGGAAACACCAAGTTTAAAGCTAGATTTGTTTTCTAAATTTGAATCCAGAGACACACCAAATTTGAAATACCCATCACTGCTTTCCTTAACCTTGGCCGAAATTTGCAAAACGGTCTCGGAGTTTATCTGTTCAATTTTATAGGTTATTCTGTCATATATTCCGTTGCCATATAGGCGGTCAATATCTTGGTTTAGCTGAGTGGGGTCAAAGATTTGTCCAGGTTTTACGGAAATACCTGCTCGTAAAATCTCGTCCGTTAGCTTAGAGTTTTGGCTTACCGACACCTTATCTATTACAGGACGAATTTGCGGTATAGCCAACCGTGACATCAAATGTGTGTGCCAATCAAGGTCGTTAAGCCGAAAGGCGGCGAGTTGTGACAATACGCCTTGCGCCGCCGCTTCGCCGCGCTCTGCCATTGTATCGGCTTGATCAAAACTCGCCGCGCTTAGTCCTTCAAGAGATGGCAGTATCAAGACATCATTTGCATTTAAAGTGGATAATTGAAATTCGGTATTTTGTTGGGTGAGTATAATTTGGGTTTGCCGCAAGACCTCAATAAAATTACCAATTTCACTGGCTGGTTTTGGATCTGTACCTACATTGACGACAATAACAATATCCGCACCAAGTTGTCGGGCCAGATTGACAGGGAGATTGTTGACCAAGCCTCCGTCTATCAAATATTTACCGTCCCGTTCAACGGGCGGAATAAGACCCGGAATAGCCATAGACGCAAAGACGGCTGTGGCCAAATCCCCGTCTTCCATGACAACTGCTTTCCCAGTGCTTAAATCTGTCGCCACGAGCTTAAACGGGATCGGCAGTTCTTCAAACCTGCCGACCGAACGGGTTTCAGACAATAAACTTGAAAGCTCAAGAAACAGGTTTTGCCCTTGGATAATACCCTGAGGCAATACAATTTTTCCGTCTTTAAATGTTACTTTATAGCCTGTTAAAAACCCGAACTCATCTGCTTTTTTGCGAAAGGTAGAGCGCGAGCGTGATGTCTTGTCATTAAAAACTGAGTGCCAGTCCATTTCGCTGGTAATGTTAACCAGTTCGTCCGCGCTATATCCTGAAGCATAAAGAGCGCCCACAATCGCCCCCATGGAGGTTCCGGCGATCACATCAATAGGTATCTGGTTTTCTTCCAAAGCTTTGATGACGCCGACATGGGCCAAACCTTTCGCGCCGCCGCCGCCAAGAACCAAACCAATTTTAGGGCGGGATTTTGCTCGAACCTGACTTTCTTGCGCGTTGGCCGTATTTAAAAACAGCGTGGCAATGAGGGAGAAAAGAACGACAAAGCGGGCCATAATATATCCTAAAATTTCGCGCAATTAAATTAGGGATAGACCCTAGAAATATAGTATTAAGAGGACGTGTCTACAAATTCCATGATGACAGCATCAACAGCCAGATTATCACCTGCTTTCGCATTGATGTTCGCAATAGTGCTTTTGTTTTCTGCTCGCAGAGTGTTTTCCATTTTCATGGCTTCAACCACGGCCAGCGCCTGACCATCTTGAACCTCGTCGCCCTCATTGAAAAGGATCGACACAATCACACCCGGCATGGGGCA
>JAESQI010000165.1 GCA_016765255.1 Robiginitomaculum sp.
AGCAAAATTCAGTTACGCAAGTGGTTTATGGCAATCTGGCTTATCACTTCACACAAAAAGGGCATTGCAAGCACTACACTTGCTAGAGATATTAAGGTTACACAGAAAACAGCATGGTTTATGCTTCACCGTTTACGTCATGCTTCGCAAACTAAGTCATTTAATACACCTCTTACGGGTGAAGTAGAGGTTGACGAAACTTACACAGGCGGCAAATCGAAAAACATGCATAAAAAAGACCGCAAGGCTCGCAAACAATACACGAACAAAGCCGCTATTATTGGTTTCCAACAGCGCAATGGCGAATTACGAGCAATTCATGTGCCAAATACAACAAAATCGATCATACATAGCCTAGTTCGTGAAAATGTATCACACGACGCACGACTTATCACTGATAGCGCACAGTATTACAAAGGGCTTACAGGCGAGTATAACCACGTTTCGGTAAATCATTCCGAGGGCGAATGTGTTCGAGAGGATATACACACAAATTCAATAGAAAGCGTCTGGGCATTATTAAAAAGGCAATTGTTAGGTACTCACCACTGGGTATCAAAAAAGCACTTACAGCGTTACGTCGATGAAATGGTTTGGAGATTTAATCGACGTTCTAACCAAGAGGGCGAAAGGGTAAACAGTTTATTAGAGCAAGTATCTGGGCGTCTAACATATAAGGAATTAACAGCATGACAGACAAGAAAAACTACGACGAAAAATTTAGCTTGAACATGCCACTTGATGAGGCATTAGGCAGGTTTGCGCAAACTAAACCCGATGAAATGCGTACAGTTTTGAATGAAGATATGCCAGATGACACTATCGACTCTTTGATACATGCATTTGAATCTAATTCTAAAACTGACCCTGAGGGCAATGAATTTTGGTTTGCAAGAGATCTACAAGAGTTATTTCAATATTCGAAATGGGAAAATTTTCAAAGAGTATTAAATCAAGCAATGATTGCCTGTACGAAAAGCGGGCAACAGGTTCCAGAGCATTGGCTTCCCGATGTCAGGAAGTCAATATCTGGTAAAGGGCGTGAAGACGAAATTTTAGAGTATAAAATGAGTCGGTATGCTTGCTATTTAACAGCTCAAAATGCAGACTCTAAGAAAGCACCTATAGCGTTTGCTCAAACTTATTTCGCCGTTCAAACACGAAGGCAAGAGCTTGCGGATAAAGCGCAAAAAGTTCCTGATACGGAAGACGGAAAGCGAGTTGTATTACGCAATCAAATAAAGGAGCACAACAAATACCTATCGAGTGCCGCAAAAGGTGCGGGGGTAATTACTTCTCTAGATTTTGCTATTTTCCATAGCCACGGTTATCAGGGCTTATATGGTAAAACGGTGCCTGAAATAAGGCATCATAGAGGGCTAGCCAAAAGTGCTAACATTCTCGATAGAATGGGAAGTACAGAACTAGCCGCAAATTTCTTTAGAGTGACTCAAACAGAAGAAAAATTGATAAAAGACAATGTAAAAGGCAAGGACAGCGCTAACAAACTGCATTATGATGTAGGGCGGCAAGTCCGGGATGCCATGCTTAGGATTAGTGGAATAGCTCCAGAAGACCTGCCAGTTGTTGACAGTATCAAAAAGGCGGAGACAAGAGTTGTTAAGGCGCGAACAATAGACGTAAGCCCCAAGGCTAAAACTAAAGCTAGTTTACCCCCTGCGAAAACTTCACAGACCTCCACCCAAATTGATCTCCGCAAAGACCTTTGGAAGTACGCCCTATTGGTTTTAATTCAACAACCAAACATGGAAATGAGCACAACCGATTTGATTGCGGAGTTGCCTAATTATATACAAATTCCAGATGGGGCCGAGCGCGAAAATGAAAGTCGGGGGGATTCCAAATTTAGCCAAATAGTACGAAACCTAAAATCACATAAGACTACCAAGACTAACTTTATTTATCAGGGGTATGCGGAGGGGATTCCAAGAGGTTTTCGTGCTACAGAAAAAGGTCGTCAGTTTGTCTTAGAATTCTTTAGCGACCGCATATAATATTTGACGGGTCACATAGGTATATAGTTCCCCGAATTTGTCAGTATGGAAAGAATAAAGCCTCTTTCTTTATTTCTAGTCTTCATATTACCCATAATATTAAATTTTACCATGGCCTATAGAGGGGCATTTCTAAACAGATCGGTTTGGCGTTCCATAAGTTTGGCGATTGCAATCCAATTTGCATATTTTATGGGCATAGTGTTTGCTGCTTTAGTCGCAAAGATTTGCGTCGCCGTATATTATTTCTAAACCGCAACCGCCGTTGGTTTCGCAACCCGATTAGCCCGCAATTCCTCGGCGATCAAAAATGCTAACTCCAAAGCTTGGTCGGCGTTTAAGCGTGGATCACAGTGTGTATGATAACGAGAGGATAAATCTTCTTCGCGTACAGCCTTGGCCCCGCCAATACATTCGGTCACATTTTGCCCTGTCATTTCAAAATGAACCCCGCCCGGCCAGCAATTTTCACTATGCAAGACCTGCATAAATGTTTTTACTTCTGAGAGTATCCAGTCAAATGGCCGTGTTTTATATCCTGAATCTGTTTTGCGGGTATTGCCGTGCATCGGGTCACATGACCAAACCACATGCCGCCCTTCTTTGCTGATTGAACGGGCCAGTGCAGGCAGTTCCTTGGCTACATTTTCGTGCCCATAACGGGCAATTAAAGTCAGGCGCCCAGGGATGTTTTCTGGGTTTAAGACATCAATAAGACGAAGCAATTCATCCGCATCAAGCTCTGGGCCTATTTTTACAGCAAGCGGGTTTTCAACGCCCTTTAGAAACTCTATATGCGCCCCGTCCAAGCCCCGAGTTCGATTGCCAATCCACAACAAATGGGCGGACGTATCATACCAACGCCCCGTCGTGCTATCAATGCGGGTCATTGCCTGCTCATAACCCAGCAACAAGCCTTCATGGCTGGTGTAATACTCAGTTGTTGCCATTTGCGGTGTGCTTTCAGGTGTCACCCCACACGCTTCCATAAAATCCATGGAATCGCTTATTTTATCGCAAAGTTCTTGGTAGCGTTGAGTTTGTTCACTGTTTTTTACAAAGCCCAAAGTCCATTTATGGATGTTGCGAAGATTGGCATACCCACCCGTGGAAAATGCACGGATTAAATTTAACGTAGACGCTGCTTGACCATAAGCTTTTAAAAGCCGTTCTGGGTCTGGGGTGCGGGCTTCGGGGGTGAAATCCATACCATTGATATTATCACCCCGGTAACTCGGGAGAGTAATCCCGTCCCGCGTCTCAATCGGCGAACTTCTAGGTTTGGCAAATTGCCCAGCAATCCGCCCCACTTTCACAACGGGCTTTCCACCGCCATACGTCAGTACCACCGCCATTTGCATCATGACACGAAACATATCGCGTAAATTATCAGGGTGAAATTCACGAAAACTTTCGGCGCAGTCCCCGCCCTGCATTAAAAATGCTTTGCCCATAGCCACTTCGCCTAAGCGTTTGGTCAA
>JAESQI010000166.1 GCA_016765255.1 Robiginitomaculum sp.
AAGATGTATTTATGGCCCTCACCTATGACCGCGACAAGACGTAGGGACTAAAACAAATCCATTTCGCCGCTGACGGATTCTGTGACAATGGGCTCGCAATCTGTTGAACTGAGCAGGCTTTGAGCGAGCTCAGCCAGTTTAACTTTATTAACGGCAACCAAATCAGGGTATTGCCAATGGGCAGGCGTATCGCCCGATAGAGCGTCTAAAAAATGGGCCAACCCCTCAATGCTTTGGGTGATATGGTCTAAGGACTGAAGGTCGTGCAAGGTGTCAGTTGCATCTGCGGAACATGTCGCCATTAGCTTTCCAATCACCGTTTGTATATGAGCTGTTTTGTCAGTCAGGGCACGGAGTTCATTGGCAGTGTTTTGCAAAACACGCGCACATGCATAACCGCAGTCCTCGTCTTGCCTCGTCTGTTTCTGTACGTTTTGTGAATTCATTATATGCCCAGATTATTACGGATAATCCCCAAAGGGAGATTATAATTTGCCAACAACCCGTTCCATACAAGACTGAAGTTGCGGAATAGAAAATGGTTTTTTGATAAAATTATTCATGCCAAGTTTAATGCCGCGCTGAACAAGGCTCGGATCATCACTGCCTGTGAGCAAGATAAAACCGGTTCGTTTTGTGCTTGCATTTTCGCGCATTGATTTCAGCAAATCTAATCCGCTCATTCCGGGCATATTCATGTCAGATATAACCAAATGCACAGGTGATTTAGACAAAACTTCATAGGCTGCGTCGCCCGTGGTTTCGTAGGTAATGTTTTTAATGCCAATTTCTTGCAAACCGTTGATAACGAGACCACGGCTTGTCGCCATATCGTCGACAACCATGATTTTAATTTTTTCTTTAATCGACACGTGCTTTATCCTTTAATCTTTAAGTTTATATGTGGTGATACCGCTTTTTGTAAATTTTGAAACCGCTGACCCCGATAGGCGTTCAGAGTGACCTATATAAAGATAGCCGCCCTTCTCCAGTATATTTTTGTAACGCATCCATATTGTTTTCTGCGTTCCTTCATTAAAATATATCACTGTATTTCGGCAAAATATGGTTTGAAATTTACCCTTCATCGGCCAAATATCTGCATTGAGATTAAGTTCTCTAAACGCAATCAAATTTTTCATTTGTGTACTGGCACAATAGAATTTTTTGCCTGAAGCATCGTCAAAACTATCAAAATGTTTTTCCCGCAATTTTTGCGGCATTTTTTGCATCAAAACTTCAGTGTAAATTCCTTTTCGCGCCTGCAAAACCATATTGCGATCAATGTCTGAGGCGAGAATTTTAATGTCATAATTTTCAGCATTTGGCAGAAGAGATAACAAGACGGCAGCTATTGAATAAGCTTCTTGTCCATTGGAACTCCCAGCTGACCAAATCCGAATTTTCTCGCCCGCCTTTGCTCGTGCAATTAGAGGAGGGAGCGAAGTTTGTATCAGATGTTCAAAATGATGCGGCTCTCGAAAGAAGCGGGTTAAATTTGTCGTCAAGGCGTTTAAGAGTTCTTTGCGTTCACCCTTGCCTGCTTCGCTCTCTACCAGATCACAATAGGTAGAAAAGCTGTTAAGCTGTAAAATACGCAACCTCTTAACCAGTCTTGAGTGAACAAGGGATGATTTTTCGCCACTTAAATAAATTCCCGCGTCACTGTCCATAATCTTTGCAATTCGTGCAAGATCATGGCTCGTCAGAACCGTTTTGGTACTACCGGGCGCAAGGGACTCTATTTTAAGAGCTGCAGACACTTAGGCGGCCTCGCTCTTGGCAAAGTTTGGCAATATATTTTCAAGGGCCAGCACACTGATCATTCTCTCGTCCATGGCGATGACCCCACCGATAAAAGAGGCGGCAATTTCCGAGGCTACGTCTGGCGTGGCTTGAATATTTTCTTTTTGTACAGTGAGAATATCTGAGACACTATCAACTAAAAGCCCGACAATTTGCGTGCCGATTTGTGTGATAATAATGACGTGGCGCGCCGTGGCCTCTGTATCTTTTATTTGCAAGCGCCTTGCCAAATCAACGATGGGCAGAACTGAACCGCGCAAATTGATCACCCCTTGAACATAATCAGGTGAATTGGGCAAGATCGTCGCGGGCGTCCAACCTCTAATTTCACGGATTGCCATGATATCGAGGCAGTATTCCTGTTCACCAATACAAAATGCAATGAATTCATTACCTTCTGTACTACCAAAATGTTGGGCGTCTTCTGACATAATTTACTCCGCTGCTATTAGGGGAAGGTCTAGCTCTGACTTATTTTGTCCCGCTTGTTCAATTAGGTAATCAACGTCTAAAATCAGGGCAATACGCCCGTCCCCGAGAATAGTCGCCGCTGCAATACAGGGCACATGGCCATAATTGGTCTCTAAGCTTTTGATCACCACTTGTCTTTGTTCTTGAATTTTGTCAACGACAATGGCACTTTGCACGCCGTCATCGGTTATAATCGACAAGACAACACATTTTTGCGTATCTGTTGGACTGTCCCTAAAACCAAGTTCATATCCAACATCCACGAGAGGCACGAATGTCCCGCGTATATTGATCACACTGTCTTTACCGACCATGTGAATGTCTTCTGGAGACGGGATCATGGTCTCGACAATGGCAGTAAGAGGCACGATCAATGTTTGGCCTGCCGTTGTCACCAACATGCCATCGAGTATGGCCAGAGTGAGGGGTAGGCTAATGGTGAATGTGGAGCCTTGCCCGGGGGTGGAGGTAATAATGACACGCCCGCCAATGCTTTGAATAGCTCGTTTGACAACGTCCATACCCACGCCGCGCCCTGACAAGGTCGAGACAGTTTCAACGGTTGAAAATCCGGGCATAAATAGTAGATTATCTATATCATTGTCACTCAAGGTAGCATCTTCAGCAATCAGGTTTTTTTCAATAGCGATTTGTTTAACCCGCTCGCGGTTGATCCCCGCGCCATCGTCTTTAACTTCAATAATAATTTTTCCCGAACGATGGGCAGCGGAGAGTGTGACAATACCTTCTTCGGGTTTACCGATTGCAACACGTCTTTCAGGGCTTTCAATGCCGTGGTCTACCGCATTTCGGATCATATGTGTCAGAGGGTCAGCAAGTTTTTCAACAATGGTTTTATCAACTTCCGTATACTCGCCTTCAAGTACCAGTTTTACAGATTTTTCTGTAGCACTTGCCGCTTTTCGAACAATTCGTGACATGCGTTGAAATAAAGGTTGTACGGGTTGAGCGCGAATGGCCATGACACTTTCTTGAATGTCGCGGGTCAGTTGTTTAAATTCATCAAGACCGGCCGATACAGACGGGTCTTGGGCTATACCAGCATCGACAACACATTCCGTCAGCATAGCTTGGTTAATCACCAACTCGCCAACAAGGTTTATAAGTCGGTCAACCCGTTCCAGATTGATACGAATTGTAGCA
>JAESQI010000167.1 GCA_016765255.1 Robiginitomaculum sp.
CCTGTGTTTTTAGAGTTTATCTCAATTTGTGATCCTGAAGACGGACTCGAAACCTTGGCCCAAGCCGCACCCGTTATTGCAACGATTGGCGAGAAACTAAAGCGTAAAAAGAGCCCATACCAACATGTTTTTGCCGCAATCGTCGAGCTGTCAGGCGCGAAACTGTCTAAGGCAGATATTGAAAAAGCAGCCGATGCAAGCCTGCCAAATATTCAAACTTTGGATGAGCTTGATAAGGAATGGCAAGAACCAGAGGCATTTGGGGGAGAAGGCGACTGCGCTACGGCGTGTAGCCCAATGCCGCTCATGCCGTCCCAAAAAGACGAGAGTGTAGGAGCCTACTAATGGATAGTTTTTTTAACACGTTTTTATTTGGTGCCTTTCCATATATCGCGATTGGCAGTATGGTTTTTGGTTCAATCTTACGCTATGACCGCGACCCGTATTCATGGAAAGCCGATAGTTCTCAAATCATGAGCAAAAAAGGGTTCCGCCTCGGCAGTAATTTGTTTCACGTTGGAATAATCTTGTTATTTTTCGGGCACTTGGTTGGTCTTTTAACGCCGCATTGGGTGTATGAGCCTTTTATTTCAGCCGAAAACAAACAAATCTTAGCCATGACCGCAGGTGGTATATTTGGCACAATGACTTTCTTTGGCATGGTAATTTTGATCTGGAGACGGGTTTCAAATGACCGGGTACGCTCGACCACGAGATTTATGGACATGGCCATTTTATTGCTGCTTTTCGTACAATTGATTTTAGGTATGTTGACGATTCCAGAATCAGCAAAGCATCTTGAAGGCGCGACCTCAATGATCGCTCTGGCGCATTGGGCCCAAGGCATTGTCACCTTTAGACCAGATGTAGCCGCAGAAATTGCAAATGAACCATTGATTTTTAAATTGCATATCTTGCTTGGTCTGACGATTTTCTTGATCTTCCCGTTTACAAGATTGGTGCATATATTCTCTGTACCCATTAAGTATTTGTTCCGTACTGGATATCAGATTGTTCGCAAAAGAGGGTGATCAAGCGCTCAAAGATTTGATATACAAGACAAAGTTAGCATCTCTTTAATCACGATTGTTCGCCTAAATGTTAAACAATATTTGCTAGGATGTGTGACGAGAAAAATCGCATATGGTAAAAATCATGAAGCTCATTCAAAATTGGAACGAAGAAGACCGCAAAGCATATGGCAAAAAGGTCATGGTTGTTCAACATAAATTAAATGAAACTGGATTGTTTACCGACGAAGCCTTAGCCGCCATGCTTGACCGTCACCCCAATCATTTGATCGACTTTCAGCATATCCCCGATGATCCTGATTATCCAGATCAACAGGTCGGCGTTGATTTTGGCGATGCTAACGGGACGACCATGATTAAGGCCGCTAAATCATCTGGGCGCGTATGGATCAATGTGCGCGAAGTCGTGAACAGGCAACCAGAGTATAAAAAAATACTCGACCAATTGCATATGGAATTGGAAGGATATGTCGGTAAGAATAAAGACCGGAAAAATTGCCGGGGCGGAATTTTAATCTCCTCTGCCAATGCCGCCACCCCCTATCACGCCGATCCGACCATGACACATCTATGGCATATTCGTGGCCATAAGAAAGCTTGGGTATATCCTAAAACAACCGAGTTTTTACCTGACGAAGCTTATGAAAGTATTGTTTTGGGCGAAGTGGACGAAGATGTGCCGTGGACACCAGAACTTGACCAAGGCGCCATAGTCGCGCCTGCGGATTTACACGGCGGGGAACTTGTACTCTGGCCGCTTCGCTCTCCACACAGGGTTGAGAATGTCACCTATTGCGTATCTATGGTTATGGAATTTTCAACAAAACGCTCAGCCTTTACCAATGCTGGAATGTTTACCAATGGTGTATTGCGCAGAAAATTTGGCATGAACCCAAGTTGGGAGAATGCGTCATCCCCCGAAAAACTAACCAAAGCTGTTATAGGGCGGATCATAAAAAAAACGACTGGCCGCAAATCATTTCGCCGTAAAGACATGGTACGCTTTAAACTCGACGAGACAGTGGAAGGTTTTGTTCGCGCCGTCGATACGCCTTATGAACGCGCCCATTAGACCACAAAATAAGCTTATATTTTGATGCAAATCAAAGCAATTATTGTTCCATAAAGTACGGTGATTAAATCTGTTAACCCGTCCCTTTTTTAACAGGGATTTTTAGGATTTAATCATGCGTACCTACTTACTTACAACTGTTGCTGCCCTTTCCGTACTTTATTCTTTCCCTGCTTCTGCGGGAGAAGAAGCCGCTAGTTTTTCAGACGCACTAACAGGCGGTAAAACAACTATCAGTTTTCGTTACCGCGCAGAAAGTGTGGAACAGACTGGTTTTGCCGATAATGCTCTCGCCTCCACAGTGCGCACGAAGTTAAAATACGAGACAGGTATTTTTAAAGGTTTTTCTGCTGTTATAGAATTTGATAATGTAACGCAAATTGGTAATGACAATTATAATAGCACGGTCAATGGGGTCACGAACCGTCCCGTTGTTGCAGACCCAGAAATCACTGCCGTTAATCAGGCCTATATTGCTTATACGGGCATAAAAAACACAACACTACTTGCAGGTCGTACGGCCTTGAATATGAACAACCAACGATTTATTGGCACGGTGGGGTGGCGTCAAAATGACCAAACTTGGGATATGGCGGCAATCATTTCAAAACCAGTTGAAACCCTAACCCTAACGGGCGGCTATGTGTGGAATGTAAATCGGATATTTGGTGATGATCATCCATTTGGTGATCTTGATACCAACACGTTCATTGTTGACGCTAAATATACGGGGCTAGGGTTTGGCAATGTGACCGCATATGGTTTGTTTATTGATCTAAATGACGCCCCCGTCTTTGGCCTCTCCAGCCAAACAATCGGGGCTAGGTTTGACGGCAAACACAAAGTAAGGGGTGGCAATATGACGGCAATATACGAAGCCGAATTTGCCACCCAATCCGATTATAAAGATAGCCCATTAAATTATAGTGCGCAGTATTATCATCTTGCCGCTGGACTATCTGCGAATGGATTAACTGGAAAACTTGGCTATGAAGTGTTAGGGTCTGATAACGGCGTAGCGTCGTTTCAAACGCCGTTGGCTACTTTGCATAAGTTCAATGGTTGGGCCGATAAATTCTTGACGACTCCAGCGGGTGGTCTCGAAGATTTTTACGGGTCATTATCCTATAAAGTCGGCGGTGATAGCCTGATGAAGGGGCTAAAATTTGATGCCGTATACCATGATTTCAGCGCTGATAGTGGCGGTGATTATGGCCGCGAGATTGATCTGCAAGTTTCGAAAAAAATCGGTAAGCATTATTATGCTGGCCTAAAATTTGCCGACTATAACGCGAGTGGATTTTCAACAGACATTCAAAAAATCTGGTTCACAGTCGGTGCTGGTTTCTAAGTTGGACTTTAGGCTGAGCAAAATTACGGCATCGGTCTAGTGTGTTTACAGGGAAAAATTTCAAGGTTGAGGGTAGTGAAGTGATGTTGGGGGAAAACTGGATTAGAAACTATGCTAAATACAAATACTAATCAATCAGTTGATCTATTCCCATAATAGAATTTCATTGGCGTCACCGTGTCTTGAAAGAATACTCCACGTAGTACTTCAAAATGATTCTTAGCTTGAGTTTGCCCATCTTGTGGCAAGCGTGTGGATGCTGATGAATAATCTCCGAGATCAATGCCGCAATTTTCGGGTAATGGTTCCGCGCGGTGCATGTTTTGAGGCCCTATTAACAGGGCGGTTTGGCCAAGGGCATTCTTAGACTGATAATAATTAAAGTGATCAACGGCTTCTTTCCAAGCTAACAGTCCTGCGCCTTCAACTTGCCTTCGAGTCAATGGTGGTAATTTAGCCCCGGTTCCAAGAGAAAGAACTCTAATATTGTTGGGCATAATATCCACACGGGAAACCATATCAATCACTGCCATCATAATAGGATTATTTCCGATTAACGCACCATCCAAAAGTTGATAATTATCGTCCTCGCTTGGTTTGAAATAGGTGGGCGCAGCAGAAGTCCCCATACCGATTTCAACCATTGTTTTTTTCCAATCCATTTTAAAATCAGGATGATGAGGGGTTTTAAAAATTGCCGGCTCATGCATTTCGGCATTTACCGAAGGAATACACAATGCCATTTTAGCGTCGCCTAGAACTGCATCATCTACAATTTCAGTTAATAATTCTTTCAAAGGCTCATTATCATACTTACTATAGAAAACATCATGCGCAAACATTGCTGTTTCATGAAGCCTTCCATCAAGCTTTCTGTGGACAAAGTCGCCAACATATTTCAGCTTTTTTGCTGTCCATCGGTCTGTAGGAAATAAGCTTTGCCCTTTTGTTAGGTACAATTCGTTTATTTGTGACGCAGATAAATTTTTCGCAAGGCCTAAGGCAATAATTCCGCCCGTAGATGTACCTGCAATTAAATCAAAGTAATCCCCAAGATTAGCCCCTCCTAAGAGTTTCTCTATTTCAGCGAGATAGCTTGTCGAGAAAATTCCTTTTATTCCACCACCATCAAGAGATAATATTCGTAAAGGGCGTGAACTATTGAAGCTCACCTTTTCTGGCGGCACTTTTGCACTCAATTGGCTTCGAACGATTGGGTTTCTATTGTTCATAGCAATTTTGTTCCTCGAAAAATAGCTTTCTCTGAAACACCACATAATAACTGGATGTTAAATTTAGACTTACTCAACTCTATACTA
>JAESQI010000168.1 GCA_016765255.1 Robiginitomaculum sp.
ACTTCCAACACTTCAGTGCGTTGTAGATGACGAATTTCGACCGCTAAGCGTTCGATTGAAGCGCCAATGACGCCCAAAGTGGCGAAATACATGGCATGGCGGTCACGCGGGATGACTTGGGTTGAGATCGGTTCAACAGCAAGGCCGAGCCTGCCAGCCACATGGGCTTCCACTTTCGGGTCAATATTGGCAAATGTACCCACTGCGCCAGAAATAGCGCAAGTCGCGATTTCAGTTCGGGCCGTAACGAGGCGTTCGCGGCAACGGGCAAATTCGGCGTAGGCTTGCGCGAGTTTGAGGCCAAAGGTGGTAGGTTCGGCGTGAATACCGTGACTACGCCCAATTGTGGGGGTGTATTTATGTTCAAGGGCGCGGGTTTTAAGAGCGGCTAGCACGCGGTCAAGCCCGACCAAGAGCAAATCACTAGCGCGGGTCAGTTGCACGGATAGGGTTGTGTCGAGCACATCAGATGATGTCATGCCTTGGTGAACAAAGCGACTGTCCGCGCCGATAAAACTAGCCAGATGGGTGAGAAATGCAATCACGTCATGTTTAACTTCGCGTTCAATCTCGTCAATTTTTGCCACGGAAGATTCGGCATTGCCACCTTTATCCCAAATGTTTTTGGCGGCAGATTTCGGGATGACCCCAAGATCAGCAAGGGCGTCACAAGCATGGGCTTCAATTTCAAACCAGATGCGGTATTTGGTAGCTTGTGACCAAATATCGACCATTTCTTTGCGAGCGTAACGTGAAATCATTGTTTTGCTTTCTTTTGTTTGGTTGTCTTTACAGGCATGGCGATATTGGCTTCGAGCATAATCAGTTGTCCTGCCACGGGCAGGGAATGCGCCGCGCTAATACTATGCACGGGAACAGCGGGAAGTTTTTTTGTGCCAAAAAATTTGTTAAATGCAGCCATATATGTATCATAATCAATACTTCCATCAGTATTCGGTGCAAGGACGACCCGCACACCCATTACATTGCCAAGGGTAAGGCCTTGTTTTTGTAACAGTGTATATAAACCATTATAGGCTCCGATGGTCTGTTGTTCCATCGTGCCAAATCCGTCTTTTGAACGAGGCGGATGAATAACCGCCTGTGCCAAGGTCATATTGGCGGGCAATACCACCATTTTGTTTTCGGCAGGCTTGATCGTGCTTGTTGGTGTCTGCGTATTTGGTGCATCATTACACCCTGACAAAACGATCATAGACGCAATGAATAAGCCTGTTAAAAAACGCGAAGTCTTCATGGTCATCTCCACGAAATAAGGAAGGTTTAATTTGCGCTCTCTCTAGCCTAAGATTCGGGCTTTGCCAAACCCTCATTACGCCTTTGCGCATCTTCCCAGTCTTTGGGGAGAGACTTGGAGGTTATCAGAAAAAACCCAGCGGCAATGAGTAAAAGTACGCTGACAACAGAAAATGCATAACGAATGGCATAGAGTATATCGTGGTCGGCTAAAAAACGGTCGATTAAAATGCCCGTTATTGTCGGCCCGCCGCCTAGCGCGATCATATTGAGAATAAAGAAAAATAAGGCCGTTGACATAGCGCGCATATGTATAGGGGCAAGGGTTTGAGCAATGGCAAAACTTGGCCCCAAATACACACCCAAAAACACCAAAAATACGGAAATTAAAGCAAGATGTGCCCACACTGTTCCTATCCACAGCGCGCCTAAAATAAAGGGAAAGGCGAGGGCAACGGAAATAGCTGGTATCCATGCATAAGCTCTTACGTCCTTTTTTCCCCAGCGATTGGCCAGTGTTCCGCCCAAAAATGTACCGCCCGCATAAGCAATGCCGTTGATGATCCCGAGTACAATCATCAATGTGCGGAGATTGAAATCAGGTTCGAGGGCGAAAATAAATTTTGTTTGGAAAGCTGATAGGGAATAGGCAACGAATGAAGCAATCGAAATACCAAAGCACATTGTCCACCAAGAGCGGATGGTCAGCAGTGTGCCAAGGGATTCCAAAAACGGAACGGGGTCGGTTTCTATGTTCGTTTGGGCTTCCATGCCGCCGCGCTCAGGCTCACGAAGAACAAGCCTTACAATTATGGCAAGCCCGACACCTACCGCGCCCAATAAAATGAATATTCGCCGCCACGGTACATCTGCGGCGGATTTTCCAGCGATTGTCGCGACAACAAAATAGGCAAACATGATGCCAAATGGAATGCCGAGTGAATAAATACTCAGCGCTTTTGTGCGCTCTTCTTTGCCGTATAAATCGGATATAATAGAGTGGGACGGTGGGCTACCACCCGCCTCGCCAATGCCGACGCCCATGCGGGCAAGGCCAATCTGTAAAAAGCTGGTGGCAAAGCCTGTAAGAGCCGTAAATCCGCTCCAGACAGCAAGGGCCGTAGAAACAATATTAACGCGGTTATACCGATCAGCAAGCCACGCGATTGGGATGGCTATGATTGTATAAAAAGCGGCAAATAAAAGGCCCGTTAAAAGCCCGATTTGCGTATTGGTTAGCCCCAAATCTTCTTGGATAAAAGGGGCCAAAATCCCCACAATCTGGCGGTCAATAAAATTGAACCCGTAGACAATTGTCAAAAGTAATAAAACGAGTTTTCTATAATTTTTATTCTCAGTCACGGACTTCCCCTATTTTTGATCTACATTAACCCCAGTGACTTGAAACTTGCAACATCATTTCTGCCTATTATCAAATGATCGTGGACGCTTATATTGATGGCTTTTGCTGCACCGACGATATTGGCGGTCATTTCGATGTCGCTGGCAGAGGGTGTCGGGTCGCCTGAAGGATGGTTGTGGGCAAGGATAATGGCCGTAGAGCCGAGTTCCAACGCACGTTTAATGATTTCTCGTGGGTAGACGGGGGCGCGGTCAATTGTGCCTTGTCCCAATATTTCGTCTGCAATCAAGCGGTTTTTACGGTCAAGGAATAGTACGCGAAATTGCTCTTTGTGTTCAAATTGCATCACCGAGCGGCAATAATCGAGCAGGGCCGACCAAGAGGACAAGATGGGACGGTTTAGCACCGCCTGTTTGCCAAGTTTTATAGCGCCAGCTTGCAGAATTTTTAAATCAAGTGCGGTTTTTTCACTGATACCTTTAACCTCGGCGAGGCGTGCAATCGGGGCGGAGACAACGTCCCCGAACGTTCCAAATTTTTCCATCAAGTCTTTCGCTATTGGTTTGATATCGCGGCGCGGTATGGAGCGAAATAAATATAGTTCAAGCAGTTCATAGTCGGCCAATGCCGATGTGCCGCCCTCCAAAAACCGTGCCCGCAGCCGGTCGCGGTGGCCGTGATAATGCGGCTTAGGCTTAGATGTTTTTTCGTCCCCGCTTTTGTTCATTTAGAGATAGGGCGGTTTATCAAGGCCCGCTGGAGATTTAGTAAAAATCTCAACCCCTGTTGCGGTCACGCCCAACGAATGCTCGAACTGGGCAGTGAGTTTTTTATCGCGAGTTACCGCCGTCCAACCATCAGACAGAACTTTGCAATCTGGCCTACCGAGATTGATCATCGGTTCAACGGTAAAAAACATACCTTCGCGTAAGACTTCGCCTTGTCCCTTTGTGCCGAAATGCAAAATATTAGGCGCGTCATGAAACAAGCGCCCCAGCCCGTGCCCGCAAAAATCCTGGACAATAGAGCAGCGCTCACCTTGGGCAAATTCTTGAATAGCCGCCCCTATATCGCCAGTTGTATTACCAGGTTTGATCTGGGCAATCCCCAGCATCAAGCTGTCATAAGTGATATTGATCAGCCGTTCAGCCTTACGGTTAATCTTACCGACAGGATACATGCGCGATGTATCTCCGTGCCAACCATCGACTATGACCGTTACATCAATATTGACGATATCGCCATTTTTAAGGGGCTTTGAAGCAGGAATTCCGTGACAAACCACATGGTTTACCGACGTGCAAATGGTGTGTTTATATCCTCTATAGCCCAGACAAGCAGGGAGGGCACCGTTATCTAAGATAAATTCACGAGCGGTGTTATCTAGGGCCTCTGTTGTCACTCCGACTTGCACCATGGGTACGAGTAGGTCTAGGCACTGAGCCGCCAATTTTCCAGCTTTGCGCATGCCGTCAAAATCAGTGGCGCTATGGAGCTTGATTGAGCCGTCACGACTTATAACGTCTGCATTCGCGTCACTATATTGGGTGTCAGTTTGGTTCATTATTTCTTTCTAGTCTATTATCGGAACACGGCCAGCAATGCTGATTTCCGTTGGGTCTATCTTACACGCATAGGCGAGGCTCTCAAGCCCTGAAATGCGAGCTTGTTTTCGGGTCATTTCATATTCGGGATCAACATCTTTAGCAATGGAAAAGCGGGCGCAATCCTCTCTTTGAATGACATAGAGCATAACGGCCCGCGCACCATTCTCGGCCATAGATTTCAACTCCCTTAAATGTTTAGTGCCTCTTGCGGTCGGACTATCGGGGAACTCGGCCAAGCCTTGTATGCGCGAGAATGTAATACTTTTAACTTCCACATAACACGGGGGCTTGTTTTTGGATTCGAGCAAGAAATCTATACGCGAGTTTTGCCCGTATTTCACTTCACGGCGTAAAGTTTCATATCCAGATAATTCTGGTATTTGGTTGGCCTTTAATGCTTCATCGACAATCGTATTGGGGATGGCCGTATGTATCCCGACGAGAGCATCGTCGACCTCTACAATCCGCCAGTCATATTTCAGCTTTCGGTTTGGGTTGTGGGCGGGCTCTACCCACACCCTGTTACCCGGAGTTCTAAGCCCTGCCATCGAGCCCGTATTGGCGCAATGAGCCGTGATTGGTGAACCGTCAATGAGTTCAATATCAGCAAAAAACCGCTTATACCGCTGAACTAAACGGCCTTCAAGGAGAGGGGGCTCAAATTTCATGGCTCCTATATGCAAATAATTTCACTTTAAGGCAATTTTTAACTGGTAATAATTTATTTGTTTGCCATATTGCGCGCCTACTGAGAGGTACATTTGCGCACAATGCGGGCGTGGTGGAATTGGTAGACACGCAAGACTTAAAATCTTGTTCCTGTATAGGAGTGCCGGTTCGATTCCGGCCGCCCGCACCACTTTTTTCTCCTTATTTTTACATAAGTCATTGTAATATAACAATATATTTTACTGCGTAGAGGTTTGGTTTCTAAAAATGCGGCGCGTGCAAATGCAAAGGGCATTCGTGCTGTTTGCAAACATTTAGCAAATGATGGCGCGGTATTAATTTATCCA